>JAIOHN010000989.1 GCA_019912985.1 Anaerolineae bacterium
CATATACAGGCAGGCCGCGCAGCGCCGCAATCAAAACCCCCATCAACGCTGCGGATATAGCCAGGCGAATCCAGCTCTTGAGGTTCAGGCCAGCCCCAAACGCTCGCCGGAAGAGAAGGTAAAACAGCGCCGCACCGACCAAATCCGAGCCAATGGTGGTCACTGCTGCCGCCAGCACCCCATATCTTGGGATCATCACCAGATTCGCGATGAGGTTGAAGCCCCCCACTGCGGCATAGACAAACATCGCACTGTGCTCACGCTTAATGGCTGTGGTCAGATTCCCGCACAGCGAGGTAAACATCAATATCGGAGTATCCCAGACAATGATCGCGAAAATCAGAAACGACGGTGCGTAAGCATCTCCATAGAGCAGGTGGATGATCTGGTCAGATAGCAGCATGCCGCCAACTGCCAGTGGCAGCCCCAGAAACCCCATAAACTTGACTGTTCGGTAATACCAGGGACGAACCGCATTGGGATCTTTGGCATGTTCTCGGGCCATCGTCAGCGGCAGCGCGATGATAATCGCGCTGGTGATGGTGAGGAGTGAACGTGTGAGATTGTAAGAGGCGTTATACCAGCCGACGACTTCAAACGGCTGGAAATATTCTAGAATGATCGTATCAATCTGGAAGTTGAAGGTGAGCATCAGTTGGATAAAGGCGAAAGGCACACCAACTCGCAACAGCGAGGTCCACGTTCCAGGGCGCAAGTGAATTTTCGGAGTGCTCATCTTAAAGCGACGCACGGAGAAGAGGCTGAGCGCAATCATCAATGGCAGATTGATGAAACTCACCGCCACCAGTGCAATTAACCCGCCACCGCTGAACAACACCACCGCGCCGAACACCATAAACACGACTTGCCCGATGACCATGACGACTGAAACGATGTCCAGCCGTTCGTTACCGGCAATCATTGATGTCAGCGGCGCGAGGATCGCCTGCAAGAAATAGGTCATCGTGTAGAGGCCAACCGCAATGATGATTTCATCGGGGTAAGCGCGCAGCACCGCACCACCGACGGTCACCACCGAGGCGACAATCGCCAGCATAAACCGCATCGCTGCCACATCCCAGAAAAGCTCATCACTGCGTTCGGGATTGCGGGCGACTTCGCGTGTGAAATACTGCGTCACACCCAGATCACCCAGCACGGAGAACAAACCAGCCCAGGCCATCACCACCGAATATTGACCAAAGACCGCATCACCCAACTGCCGGATCACGAGAATGTTAAACAGGAAACTGCTTATGCGCAGTGCGGCCTGCCCGCCGATCAGGAAAATGGTGTTGCGGGCAATAGTTTGAGCTGCGGATAGGGGTGATCGAATGCTGGCGTCCATAAAGACTCGATAGCGGTTAGAGAATAGAAGTATGCACTACTCTATGCACTCAACCTTACACCCTCCTATCAGTTCGATGATGACAGTGGTGGGTGGATGGTCGCGCCCAGGTTGATTTAAAAACAGACTGATTCGTGAGGAAAGCGCTACGAGAATGCCCGGTTGTGAGCCGGGCATAGGATTACTTATTCGCCAAAATGATCAGGGTGAGGACCAATGCGATCATTGCAATCGAGCGCGTTAATCGCCTCGATGTCATCGTCGCTCAGCTCAAAGTCGAAGATTTCAGCATTGGAGTAAATACGCTCTTTGTGAGCGGATTTGGGAATCGTGATCACGTCTGTCTGGAGCATCCAGCGCAGGGTGACATGCACGGCAGTTTTACCGTATTTTTCGCCAATCTCATTCAACACAGGGACATCCAGCACCCGCCCCTTCATAATGGGTGCCCAGGCCGTCAGCGCGATGTTGTGGTCGCGGCAAAATGTCCGCAGGTCTGGCTGCTGAAGATAAGGATGATACTCAATCTGATTAACTGCTGGCGGGACTTCAGCCATATCCAGCAGCGCTTCCAAGTGATGCTGAAGAAAATTGCTGACCCCAATCGCCTTAGCCCGGCCTGTGCGGTAGATTTCTTCCAATGCGCGCCACGATCCCTGCCAGTCATTCACCGGCCAGTGGATCAGATACAGGTCGACATAATCCATCCCCAGCCGCTCCATGCTGTCCTCAAAGGCGGCCTTTGTCCCCTCGTAACTCAGATTGTTGACCCACACTTTGCTGGTCACAAACACATTTTCGCGCGGCACCAGCCCCGAACGAACGATCTTGCCGACTTCGGCCTCGTTGCCATAGAGCGCGGCAGTATCAACGGCGCGATAACCCGCTTCCAGCGCCCAGCGAACGGCGTTCTCGGTCTCGATACCGACTTCGGTCCTGAACACACCCAGTCCAAAGCGCGGCATTTCCAGTCCATTGTTGAGCGTAAGCATACTGTCGATCGTAAAAGCCATAGAGACTCCCCCTTTCAGTAAGGCCTCTATCTTACCACGTCAGGGTTGTATGAGGGTGGGACTCTAGAAGAGGAACCAATACGGACAATCGCAGACTTTAATAATATGACGGAGGCACGCGGCCTCCGTCATGTTACCCGCTATTCAGTTATCGTGGAACCATTACTAGGGACTGCCACCACCTATGCCACCGGGCCTGCCGCCCCCGGTCCCCGGACGTTACCGACCTGTGTGAGCACACTGGAAACCTGGATACAACATAAAGCGCTGGGGTTGAGAAATTCCAGCTAGGCAATGAAACGAATATGGGAATTAACTAGATGAGTGGCGAATGCACATCGTCACTCAGATCAACGGGGATATGTTTTCTACCTGGTACTCTAACAATTTGATCAATATCTAGGGTAGCAATAATCGAATCAAACTATCTGCGACCCAATCACTATACTGCTCTTTTGACCAACCACGCTCTGTAGTCAATAAGAGGAACACCTCGGCGCTCGTTAAGGTCCAGATGGTGTCGGCACCCTGTTCCACACTCAGACCCTCTCGTAGGGAGCCATTATCAGCGAAACGTCGAACCACTATTTCCATATTTCGCCAACGTTCCTGGAGGATATTTTGAAGCAACTCGGCAATTTCCGGTTCTGTTTTGGCTGCAACGTGCATAATCTCGAACACAGGCGCTGCTCGTTCCATAATTACCGCGATGTCACGAGCAAACATCCGCAGCTGTTGGTGTTGGTCTTTTTCCCGAAACACCATCTGAGGGACTGGGCGTTCCAGGATAGGAATCGCTTCATCATCTCCACCAATGGCAATATTGAGGAGATGCAGGAGTATTTTCCGTTTGCCCCCAAAAGTAGCGTACACTGTCTCTGGCGCAACGCCAGCCTCCTGAGCCACAGCCTCAATGGTTGCCCCGTTATACCCTCGTTGGCTAAATAGTTTACGAGCCGCATCCGCAATACTCTGACGAGTCTTGCGCGCCTGGGCCTTTCGGCGTGCCGAGTTATAAGTCCGCTTCGGTTTGTTGGGGTTCGTCATAACTTGACTACTTGACACCATTTCTAATTAGATATACCATAACTGTATTCAATACATCTCCACTGTATCAAATAAAGTTCTCTGTACTTTAGCCCAGATCAACCAGAATTACCAACGTGAAACGTAAAATATTGCAGAGGAAGGATCATATCCAATGTCAGCTGCACAGAACCAGGAAGTGATGAGGCGTGTCATTGAAGAAGGATTCAATAATGGCAACTACGAAGCCCTCGATACACTGTTCGCTCTCAACTATCAAGAGCACCAGTTTGGGTTAAAGACGACTCTACAAGGATTGAAAGAGGATATTCGGTTTCTCCGCACTGGATTTCCGGATTTGCATCTCACGATTGAGGATATGGTCGCTGATGGAGATAAGGTCTGGATACGGATGACTGCTGAGGGGATGAATAGTGGCCCGTTAATGGGACCGCCCACCCATAAACCGATGTCGGTTACGGTTATCGATGTTTGTCGCTTCGAGAATGGCAAAATCGTTGAGCACTGGGGTGTTCCTGATCGCTTTGCGCAGATGGCACAACTTGGTTTGCTGCCACAATTGAACAAACCCCATGCATAGGTAAGCACTGATCTCGTCTGCGCTCACGATCTGAGAAGTACGCAAGATGCGGCTTTGCATTCATTTTTAAAAGCGAGGACAACGCATAAGCCGTTTGGTAGACTCCATCGCATCAGGTGGAGTGGTTTACAAGACAACAATCGTTACAAAAAGAGTTGAACTTCGGCAATGTAGTTCAACTCTTTTGGATAGTCTTTTTGAAGCTGATTTATAAACAGTTCATCACCCGCCGGCCAACGCGCCGATGATACGAAAAGGCTGTTTCCCGGTTATGACCTCAACCGGCACGGCTGTATCGGCTGACTCGTGGGAAAGATCTTCCCCACAGGCAAAAAAGCGGATGAAGGGGCGACGCTCTTTGGTCGCTGTGTCGCGGATGGTACCGCGCAGCATCGGATAAGCTGCCTCTAGCGCATCCAGAATCGCACGCTGGGTAATCGGTTCCTCCACCTGCAACTCCACCGGACCTGTCACATGGGCCAGCGTGCGGAGGTGTGTAGGCAATGTGACCTGAATCATTGCAGAATTTGCACCTCAACTGATAACACGGGTGGTAAGTCGTGAACGATTGGCATCCAATTATCGCCCGAATCGGCGGAAACGTAAACCTGCCCGCCTGTGGTGCCAAAATAAATGCCGCACGAATCCAGCGAATCGACTGCCAGCGCGTTACGCAATACATTTACATAACAATGACTTTGTGGCAGGCCATTGGTCAGTGCTTCCCACTCCTCCCCACCTGATCGACTGCGATAGACGCGCAGCTTGCCATCCGGCGGAAAGTGATGGGAATCGCTGGTGATCGGCACGACGTAAATCGTGTTCGGTTCATGCGCATGTACGGCGATTGGGAAACCAAAATCGCTGGGTAGATTGCCGCTGACTTCGTGCCAGGAGTCGCCACCATTGTCAGAGCGCATCACATCCCAGTGCTTCTGCATGAACAGGATGTTGGGGCGTGACGGATGCATGGTGATGCTGTGTACGCAGTGTCCGACTTCGGCTTCGGAATCTGGCAGTTCGAATTCGGATTTCAGTCCTTCGTTGATTGGCCGCCAGGTTACGCCACCATCATCGGTGCGGAAAGCACCGGCAGCAGAGATCGCAACGAAGATGCGATTGGGATCATCGGGGCTGAGGACAATCGTATGGAGGCACATGCCACCCGCGCCGGGCTGCCAGAGATTGCCTTTGACATCGCGCAGCCCAGGCAATTCAGACCAGCTTTTGCCGCCATCGCTCGAATGAAACAGGGCAGCATCCTCAACACCTGCATAAATAGAATCCGGGTCGGTGGGTGAGGGTTCGATATGCCAGACCCGTTTAAATTCCCAGGGATGCTGTGAGCCATCGTACCATTGGTGGGTGCCAGGATCACCGTCATAGGCGAATTCATTGCTGACAGTTTCCCATGTTTTTCCGGCGTCGTCAGATCGCTGAATCACCTGCCCGAACCAACCACCAGACTGCGATACGTAAAGCCGGTTGGGATCGGTTGGCGTTCCCGTGATGTGAAAAATCTCCCATCCAGGGAAATGCGGCCCATCCACGGTCCAGTTTTTGCGTTGCTCATCCGAGCGCAGTATGAACGCACCCTTACGTGTACCCACGAGAACACGAACTTCGCCCATGTTTATACCCCTTGAGATATGTATCAGCCAGACTGACTCAAGGATAGAACTTTTGTTCTCTTTAGTCAAGTGGTCATCTATGGGCGAATGTGACAGGAATGCGTTTGATGAAACGCGATTATCTATCTCGCCCTATGAACGTAGCCTGCAACCCAGACTTGGGACGAAGCGTACCCGCTAATCCGATCTCAACCGGATACTCAGGCAGTATAGAGACATGGTCATGCTGCAAGAGCGTTGCCAGCAGTAGAACACCTTCCATCATAGCCAATCCGTTACCAAGACAGATGTGCGGCCCGCCACCAAATGGAATATAGGTCTCACGTGCTGGTTGTTCGGCTTTATCTTTCAGCCAGCGTTCTGGAATAAAAGCATCCGGTTCTGTGTACCAGCGGGCATCGTGATGAACAATCCAGGGACTCAGAAAGATCATGGTGTCTTTTGCGACCTGATACCCACCGATTTCCACATCCTCCAATGCGATCCGCTGCGTAATCCAGGCCACAGGGTAGCAGCGTAAAGACTCTTTGATGACGGCATTGCAGTAGGGCAATTGCTGCACATCCTCAGCCGTCGGCGCACGACCATCCAGCACCTGCTCAATCTCACTTTCCAGCCTGGCATAGACTTCAGGATTACGCGAGAGCAGGAACCATGTCCATGAAAGCGTGGTGGCGGTGGTTTCGTGTCCAGCCAGATACAGAGTCCGGATCTCATCCAGCAGTTGCTCGGTACGCATCGGCTGGCCCTCATCGTCGCGAGCTTCCATCAACATGGTGAGCAAATCGTGCTTCTCACTGCCTTCTGCCCGGCGTTTCTCGATGATCTCCAGTAACAACCCGTCAATATATTTGACACCCTCGACCATCCGCGTCCGCACCGGGGTTGGGACGAAGCCGGGCAAAATCGCCTCGATACCGCCCATGTCTGCACCCAGCGCCTGCATCATATCGTCAAATGCCTTGCTCGCTTCTGCGGCATTATCGAGGACGTCTACATCAAACAACACTTTCATGATGATGCGCTGGGTCAGCGTCATCATGTCCTGATGGATGTCCCGGACAGCGCCACTTTGCCAGGTCTGCGCCATATCCTGCGCATAGGTGACCATCTGATCGGCGTAGCGTTTGATAGATTGATGGTGAAAGGCTGGTGCAGCCAATTTGCGTTGGCGCTTCCAGAAATCCCCCTCGCTCGTGACCAGACCATTCCCCAGGATCGTTCGCATCGCATAGGTTGGATGAAACTTGCCGTAGTGCTTGCCGGTTTCCAGCAAAACCCGTTCAATATCCTGGGGATTACTGATCAGAACACTTTGCTTACCCATTAATGAGAACGCGGCAACATCCCCATATTCATTCTGGAGACGAGTGATAAATTTGATCGGATCACGAGCAAACTCAGGCATACTACCAATGATCGGAAATCCAGAGACGCCAACAGGCTGCCGCTGCGCCGGTTTGGAACTGAGCATATGGGTTGACTCCTTATGGGAAGTTAGTTGATTACCGTTGCTTTTCGTACAATTGAGGATTGCAGTTTTCGCGCTTTCGCCTTTGTAGGTTTCATTGACTATGCAGCCACCATCCCACGTTGTATTAAGCCCTCATACCGAGACATAAAAGCCCCGAACAGAGTCCACACAGCATCCTCAAAATGTAGAACAATTGGAATAATTACACAGGAGTGATTTGTTTGAAGTTAAAGGGGTGATTGGTGTGTCAAAGCCCTCTCAGCCACTTTAATAGACATATGTCGTTTTACTTTCGTATGCTGATTATAATCCGATAATCAGTGAGATCAATCAACAATGTGGCGCGCTGTGAAATATAACCAACACAGACAGCTATTTTGTCGATATTGTGAGAATTTTCATTAAAACCTAAAGGAGCGTATATGAAAACAGATGGCCGCGTGCGCTATACCAAAATGGTCATACGAGACAGTCTGTTGAAACTACTCACCGAAAAGCCGATCCAGAAAATTACGGTCAAAGAACTCTGTGAACTGGCAGAGATCAACCGTTCTACGTTTTATAC
>JAIOHN010000990.1 GCA_019912985.1 Anaerolineae bacterium
GCCCGGCGTTACCCGCGCCTGCGGTGGATTTCGACCTGGATGATATTCAGTCCCGGTGTGGCGATTGGATGAACGGTGTCGATTACTATCAGTCCATTCGTGACCTGGGGTTGGAATTTGGCCCGAATTTCCGGGGCATACGCGAATTGTGGCGGCGTGATGGCGAGGCGGTCGGGCGGATTGAACTGCCCGAAGAATTGTATGCACAGACCGGCCAGTATCTGATCCATCCAGCATTTCTGGATGCCTGTTTCCATCTGCTGGGCGCGCCGCTGCCGGGTGATGGTGCGGATATGGCTTACCTGCTGATCGGCATTGATTCATTCCAGCTCTACCAGACACCAGATCGTGTATTGTGGAATCACACGCTGCTGCAAGAGACAATCAACAGTGAAACCTTTACGGGCGATATTTACCTGTTTGCCGAGGATGGTTCACTGGTAGCGGAAGTGCGCGGCCTGCAACTGAAGCGGGCGGGACGTGAGGCACTTATGCAAGCGACTCAGCAGCGTCCCACCGATCTGTGCTATGAGGTGGAATGGCTGCCCAAACCGAACACGCAGCAGGAGAACGCGCTGCTCAGTCCGCTTGAGATCGCGCAGACGGTTAGCGCGTCGGTGGATCAAGCAGTGGCGACATTCCCGTCTGGTGAGTTTGCCGATCTGCTTACCTCGTTAGATCGTGTAAGCCTGGTGTATGTGGTTTTTGCCTTGCGTGATCTGGGCTGGAACCCGGTGCCGGGTGAGCGTATCACCGTTGAAGCGCTGATGACCCAGTTAGGCGTTGTGGATCACTACCAGCGGCTGATGTACCGGCTGCTGGACATGCTGGCCGAGGATGGTTATCTGCGTTATGCCGATGGCGAATACGAAGTCATTCAACCGCTGCCTGTAGGTGATTCTGGCGCGTCAATTGCTGAACTGGTCGCCGCGTACCCGGCTTATCAGCCATTGATGGTTCTGCTTGAGCGCTGCGGTGCATCACTTGGTGCTGTGCTTTCCGGTGATGTCGATCCTTTGCACCTGCTGTTCCCAGATGGCTCACTGGCTGATACCGAAGCCCTCTACGAAAATATCCCGACGACAAAACTCTACAATGAGATCGTCCGCCAGATCATGGAAGCCGCTCAGGCCAACGGTGACCGCCGCTTACGCGTGCTGGAAATCGGCGCGGGGACGGGCGGTACGACGACCTTTGTCCTGCCTGCGCTGGCGGATTCGTGCAGTGAATATGTGTTTACGGATCTCTCGCCCCTGTTTCTTGATCGGGCGAAGTCCAAATACGCTGACTATCCCTTCATGCGCTACCAACTGCTGGATATTGAGCAGAATCCCGCTGAGCAGGGTTTTGCCGGGCAGCAGTTTGACTTGATCCTGGCGGCGAATGTGCTGCATGCGACGGCTGACCTCGCTCAGACGGTGGCGCATGTTCGCCAACTATTGGCCCCCGGTGGCCGCTTAATCCTCGAAGAAGGCATGCGCGCGCAGCGGTGGGTGGATCTGACATTCGGCCTCACCGAAGGCTGGTGGCGTTTTGCTGATCTTGATCGTCGTCCCAACTACCCACTGATGACACAGGCTGGTTGGTATGATCTGCTGCAAGCGGCAGGCTTCCAGGAAGTTGCCATGCTGCCAGAAGTAGATGACGATCACGTGCTGATCCAGCAGTCAATCGTGGTGGCGAGCACAACCGGTGCCGGTGAACAAGCGGTTCGGCCAGGAAGCTGGTTGATCTTCGCGGATGAAGGCGGCGTTGGCTCAGCCATTGCGCGCGACCTCACCGCAGCGGGATCGCACTGTGTGGTCGTCCGGCCTGATGTGCAGTTCAGTCGACTGGATGAATTCCACTGTCTGATCGCTCCCGATCATGCCGAGGATTACCAGCAGGTGCTGGCAAGCAGCGATCAATGGGCTGGTGTCGTCTATCTGTGGGGTCTGGATGGTGTCGTCGATGAAAGCGTGATGCCGCAGGACCTGGAAGCGGTCGCGATGGCGGACAGCCGCAACGTGCTCTATCTCTCGCAGGCGTTGATCGCGCAGGGTGCTGCCGTGCCGCTGTGGCTCATCACGGAAAATGCGCAGCCTGTGGACGTTGATCGGATGGACGTGGGCGACTCGCCGTTGTGGGGTTTTGGGCGCGTACTAGCGCTGGAATATCCCGCGCTGTGGGGTGGTTTGATTGACCTCAACCGTGAGGATGCCGCGACGGTTAAAGCGCGCGGTGTACTGGCTGAAATCACAAACCCGGATGGCGAAGATCAGCTTGCCCTGCGTGAGCATGAGCGTTATGTGGCGCGGCTGGCACGTACTGCTGTGCCGAAATCGAAGCCGATCAGCTTCCGCGCTGATGGCAGCTACCTGATTACCGGCGGCACTGGTGGTCTGGGCCTGGAACTGGCGCGTTGGCTGGCCGAACATGGTGCTGGTCACATCATTCTGACCAGTCGTCGCGGACTGCCGGATCGTTCGCAGTGGGTCACTGCGGCCAATAACCCTGATGTCGCGCAACAGATTGCGACTGTGGAGGCGATTGAAGCCCTGGGTACGGAAGTGACCGCTGTGGCGCTGGATGTGACTGATGCGGATGGCATGGCGCGGTTGGTGAATGAATACAGTGGGTCGCTGCGGGGTGTGTTCCATCTGGCGGCGATGCTGGCCTTCTGGCCGATTCAGGATATGCCGGAAGACGGGCTTGCGGCGATGCTGCGCACCAAAATGACCGGTGCCTGGACACTGCATCAACTGACAGCGGAATTACCACTTGATCATTTTGTGATGTTCTCCTCAACGACCGCCTTGTGGGGGGTGACAGGCATGGCGCATTATGCGGCGGCCAACACCTTCCTTGATACACTGGCGTACTATCGCCAATCGCACGGCCTGCCAGGACTCAGTGTGAACTGGGGTACATGGGAGGAAATGCGGATCGCCTCCACTGAAGAGCAGGAAGCGGTGGCGCAGTTTGGCCTGAAGCAAATGTCAAGTGCTGACGCGCTCGCTATTCTCGGTGACATAATGGCTGATGCCAGTGTCAGGCAAATGGCTGTGGCTGCGGTTGATTGGTCGGTACTCAAACCGGCTTACGAGGTGCGTCGCGAACGGCCTTTCCTGGCAAATGTCGATGTGCCGATGAAGCGGGCGGTCCGCCGGGCTGAGTCTGTGGAGGTTTCACAGGGGCCATCCTTGCTGGAACAATTGGCTGAACTGGCAGAGGATGAGCGCCGTGAAGCGCTGATTGACCATGTGAGTGTCGAGGTGGCAGATATTTTAGGGATGAACGCGGGCAGCGTGGATATTCACCGGGGCCTGTTTGAGATGGGCATGGACTCGTTGATGTCGGTCGACCTGAAAAGCCATCTTGAGAAACGCACTGGCCTGTCCCTGCCTTCGACCCTGACGTTCAACTATCCAACCGTCGCAGAATTGGCCGAATATCTGGATGGGCGATTGACTCCGCCACCAGCCCCTGCGCGCCCGGTTGAGCCACAACCCGTACCAGTGTCCCAAACCTCGGCTGCAGAGATTGACGAGCTTTCAGAGGACGATCTGGAGGCCCTGCTTCTGAAAAAGTTGAAAGGGCTAAAATAAAATGAGCCTTCATCTCTCGCTTCATGCCCCGTCCGTAGTGCAGCGTGTTGCACTACGGGCGATTTTCTACATGGCGCTCTCGTCGCTGTGTTTTTCACTGGTGGAGCTGGTGGGCCAGCACATGGTGAGCAATGTCTCACCTTACCAATTGGTGTGGGCACGCTATTTTGTGCATTTGCTGTTCATGGTCCTGGTGCTTGGCCCGCGCTACAAAACCAATCTCGTGCGGACCAGTAACCTAAAGTTGCAGATCGTGCGTTCGCTCACCATGCTCGCGATGCCGGTTTGCTTTATTATGTCGGCACGCTATCTGGCACTAAACAACATCTGGGCGATTTACTGGACCTCACCGCTGATGGCGCTGGCGCTGTCCACCTGGGTGTTGGGTGAGGCGGCTGGTTTCACCCGCTGGGTTGCGGGATTTATCGGGTTGGCTGGTACGCTGCTGATTGTTGAGCCGGATATGGGGATTTTTGCACCAGCGGCTCTCCTGGCACTTGGTATGGGGTTGTCGATCAGCTTGCACCTGATGTTCTCCCGTATTTTGCGCAAGGATCATCCGCTGGCGAGCCTGTTCTACACGGCGCTGTGGGTATTTCTGGCACTCAGCTTTGTCGTTCCTTTTCTGTGGAGCGCTCCCTCACTGACCAGTCTGGTTGGCATGATTTTAGTCGGCATCGTCGGCATGGTAGGGCTGTTTGCTCTGGCTCGCTCCGGTGAGCTGGCTCCCCTGTCTATAGTGGCGTCGTTTGCTTACCTTGAAGTCGTCTGGACATTGATCCTCAATTTGCTCCTCTTTGGCTATGTCCCTGATAAGCGGATGATCGTTGGCGCTTTTGTGATTATCGCTGCCACCGCTTACCTCTTGATCTTTGAAGGCAACTCCTCAAATTCGCTTGCATTCGACGAAACATAAACAGGTAATTTTCGGCGCTTGTTAGGTCACTGCTGCTTAAATAAATCTGTATACATCTTAAGGATTCTGTATGGCTATGGAAAACGATCGAAAAGAGGTGCTGAAAAGCGCCCTTTTGGCTGTTGAGGAAATGCAGGCGCGCC
>JAIOHN010000991.1 GCA_019912985.1 Anaerolineae bacterium
CCACACCCTCGCACAGCATTTTCCAGTATTTCTCCGGCGTATCCGCGCCGCCGGGGAAACGGCATCCCATGCCTACTACCGCAATCGGCATCGACTTCTGTCGTTCACTGGCTTCCAGCTTGGATTGGAGTTCCGCAGCCAGCAGCGCCAGTCGCTTTGGCGACAGATCGGAAATGCGTTTCAGAAAATCACTCATCGCCATAATCCTCTTCGTTGTTTTGACCCATGTGCTGTGCCAGCAGGCGGTCAACTTCTTCGTCGCTCAGGGTTTCAAACGCGTCCAGCAAATCCAGCACCTGATCGCCCGCCGCCTCGGTTGGTTCTGGCGTTTCCGGCGCTGCGCTGTCATCTACTTCAGATGCAGGCACCAGCATTTCCAGCAGAAAATCTGTGATTGCCAGCACCGTCGGATAATCAAAAACCAGGGTTGCGGGCAGTGGGCGTTCCAGTTGCAGCCCACTTGTCAGCCGGTTGCGCAGTTCGACCGCCATCAGTGAGTCCAGGCCAAGCGAGTTCATCGGCGTACGCTCATCCACAACCTGTGCCGAAGGCGCACCCAGAACATAAGCCACCTGCTCGCGCACGAATTCAGTCAACATGGACTGCCGGTTGGCCGGAGTCATCTCCACAAGCTGCTGGCGAATGCCTATCGTTTGCGGCATCGCTTGCGCTTCCGCAGCGGCGGCGGATGCAGCGTCCGTCTCTTCGCCAGCAAAGGCTGAGAAGAACGGTGCAGTAAAGTTTCGCAACAGTACCGGCCAATCAATCGGTGATACACCGACCTGTACCGGCGCGTTTTTCAACAGCAGATCGAGCACTTCCAGTCCCTCGGACGGTGCGATCAAGCCCACACCTTGTTGGGCGACCCGCTCTCCCACACCATGTTCCACGACTGCGCCGATTTCGCCCCAGGCACCCCAATTGATGCTCATGCCCGGCAGGCCCAGGCTGCGGCGGTAATGCACCAGCGCATCCATGAAGCTGTTTTCTGCCACATGGTTGGCCTGACCGCGTGAGCCGATCAGCGAGGCTACGGATGAGAACAATACGAAGAAATCCAGTGGTAGCGCTTGCGTGAATTGATGCAGCAGCCAGGCCCCATCCACTTTTGAGGCGAACACCGTCTCAAAGTGCGCCCAGTCCTGTGCCATCAAGCCTGCATCAGCCAGTGCACCCGCACTGTGGATGACTCCACGCAGCGGCGGCATACTGGCCTCGATCTCGTCCATCACACGGCGAACATCCGCTTCCTGCGAGACATCGCCGCGCGCAACCAACACCTGTACACCGGTCGCTGTCAACGCATCCAGTGTTTCCTGTGCCTGCTCCGAGGGAGCCTGCCGTCCCATCAACACCAGATGGCGCGCGCCTTTTTCAACTAACCACTCCGCGACCAGCAGCCCCAGGCCACGCAGACCACCGGTAATCAGGTAAGTCACATCAGGCCGAATTTCGCCAGGAACCTGCTGTGTGATGGCGATCTTGCCGATATGCTTAGCCTGCGCCATGAAGCGGAATGCCGCACTGGCTTCAGCCAGGGGGAAGGTGCGCACCGGCAGCGGATGCAAACTACCTTCTTCCATCCACGTCATGATTTCCAGCAGAATCGAGCGAATGAGCTGCGGGTTATGGACCGCTTCAGGGGTCCAGTCGATAATGTGATAATCCGCATCAGGACGCGCCTGCGCAAACTCGGCTTCTGTCAGGATGCCACGCTTGCCAATTTCCAGGAAACGCCCATCCGCTGCCAGTGTTGAGACACTCGCCGGGACAAACTCATCAGCCAGCGAATTCAACACTAGATCCACACCGTTTCCATCGGTCAGCGCCTGCATGGCTTCCGCAAATTCCAGTGTCCGCGAGTTCATCACATGCGGTACACCCAGTGAGTGCAGCAGATCACGTTTTTCGTCAGTGCCTGCGGTGGCGTAAATCTCCGCGCCAACCCGCTGCGCCAGTTGGACGGCGGCAAAGCCGACCCCGCCAGTGGCCGCATGGATCAGCACCTTCTCGCCAGCTTGCATATCGCCCAGATAATGCAGCGCATAGTAGGCCGTGATGAAGGGGATAGGTAGTGTCGCCGCCTGTTCAAACGAGATATTCGCTGGCTTGCGCACCATCAGCTTCGCATCTGCGATCACATAGGTGCTAAAAGCGCCCGATGTCATACCGAGCACGGCATCACCCACCTGCAAATCCGTGACATCCGGCCCCACTGCCGTCACTTCACCGGCACATTCACCGCCAAGCGCGCCAGCGTCGCCGGGGTACATCCCCATGACATTCAACACATCTTTGAAGTTCAGGCCTGTCGCGCGCACGCGAATTTCGACTTCACCAGGGCCGGGCTGACGCCGAGTCAGCGGAGTCAGGAGCAGATTGTCGATGACACCGCGTTCCTGGATAGTGAGCTGCACAGGCTGATCATCATCTATTGTCTCGGTCGGCTGATAACGCTCCAGCCGTGCCACGTAGCGTGTGCTATCACGCAGTGCCAGCTGATCTTCAGCATCGGGCGAAAGCAGCAGTGCGACAAACTGTTCCAGCGCGAACCCTTCAGGATCGAGATCCAACCGCATCGGTTGCAGTTCAGGATGTTCCAGCGAAATCGCCTTGCCCAACCCCCACAACGTGGATTGTGAAACTTCAAGTGCAGGCTCATCGACCGCCTGCGCACCCCGTGTGACCAGCCACAAACGTGCTGGCGCTGAGAGTAATGCCTGGCTCAGCAGCAGCGCACTGCCTGTGATCTGCCGCTGCACCGCATCTAAGGTGGCTTTATCAGCGTCTTCCGGCAGGGCTGCATCCAACCCCCACAGATAAATTACCTGACTCCAGGGATTTTCGCTGACAAGCTGCTGGAAATGCGCTGGCACACTCGGGTCAATCATGTAACCGTCGCTGGTGCGTTCATAGGCGTCACCCGCCTCGACCAACGCACAGTGGTGTCCCTCACTGCTCAGCGCCGAGGCCAGATCGGCACCCAGGCCGCTCTGATCAGCGAAGATCAGCCAATTTTCGGATACACCAGCCCGCGCGATGATCACCGCATCTTCAGGCAGCGGTCCACCCGCTGCGGGTATCGACCCCCATTCTACAAAGCCGCACTGCGACAGGACATTGAACCAGCCTTCCTGCGGCATCAGCAGGTAATCGTTACGAATATCGCGGTCCACAAAGCGCCACCAGCCATCGGTCAGGCCGAATGAAAGATCGACCCAACGCTCTGGACGGATCATCTCTAGCAGAATAAGCGTGCCATTGGGCGCTAACAGCTTACGCACATGCGTGAGCGTTGTCCGCAGGTCTGCCGTCGCGTGAATGACATTGGCGGCGATGATGAGATCCGCCTGCGCTGGTTCAAAGCCCTGCTCCAGCGGGTCTTTTTTAATATCGAGTACGCCATATTCCATAAACGAATAGGCTTTGAAGCGTTCTGCGGCGCGACTGCCAAACAAGGGTGAAATATCGGTGAAGGTATAGGACTCTACGCGATCCGCAGGCAGGTCCGGCACCACGAACGAGGTTGTTCCGCCTGTACCCGCGCCAATCTCCAGAATGCGCACTTTGCGATCTTCCGGCACTTCCGCCAGCAGCGTTTGGACTGCCTGCTGTACCAGCGCGTTGTAAGTTCGCGCACCGGGTGATTTCTGATACAGATTATCCGTCAGCGCAAAACTGCCATCCGGGAACAGCAGCTGCAGCGGGTCAACCGTTCCGTTCAGCGCGCCCGCTAGATGACTGCCACAGCGCTGCGCGAAGGTCAGCTCCGCCGAAAACGCCGGATACGCTTCCAGCAAGCCGGTCGCACGTTGATCCAGAGCGGCAGCATCCTGCTGAGGGATCGCTGCTGTGACCGTCCAGGTTGAACCCTGGTGCTGAACGTAACCATCCGCCTCCAACATCCCGAACAACCGCTCAAACAAACGCGCATGCTGCGCCAGAACCCCAAGCTGATTGGCAAGAGTCTCCAAGTCAAAACGCTCACCAGCAGCAGGCTGCCAGCCCAAATCTTGCAGCGCCAGCAGCACGTAGTCTGCACTGAGGCTGTCAATTTGCGGTGAGAGATCATCGTAAGCGCTCTGGCCGTATTTATCCTTGTAAGGAACCACAAACGGCTGCACTATTTCCTGCACGGTTGCAGGGGATGGCAACTGCAGCGGCTGCGGCAGCGGCGTGGGCTGCCATGTGGGTTGATAAAGCCAGTTGGTAATGTCCGCCTGTCCCATGCGCCCCAGTACGGCTTTGCTGGCACGTTTCAAGCGGATGTTGGTCAGCGACAGAAGCACGTTGCCAGCTTCATCTATCACCGTCAGTTCGCCCTGAAGCACATCCTGACTGGCCCCATACTGTACCCGTGCATGACTGAACATGGGCGGCGTCAGACCTGTATGAACGACCAGCGCGCCAATGCCCACCGGTAGATAAACATCGGTCTGTGCTACATCCGCCGGGACAGCTTCTGCCAGCACCTGCAAGCAGGCATCCAGCAGTGACGGATGGATGATATACTGCTCAACCTCCGAGGCAATCACTTCTGGCGCATCAATCAACCCCAATGCCTCGCCATCACCATGCCATAAGTGCTGGACACCATGAAGGCCCGGCCCAAAGTTCAGACCGCTCTGGTAAAGCCGCGCATAATGTGTCTCGGCATCACTTTCGCTGTCGCAGCGTGCCTGGATTGCATCCGGGGTTTCTGTGGTGACCGGTTCTGCAAACCCGGCGACGATGTCCCCGCTGGCGTGCAGCTTCCAGTCAGCCTCGCCGTCGCCCTGGCTAAACAACTCAAATTGATGGCGATTACCGCTGCGTGGTTGCAGCACCATTTGCACCACCCGCGCCTGATCATCAGGCACCGCCAGCGCATCATAAATACCCAGATTTTCGATCTGCCCGCCACCGAGCAGCACATTGGCCGCTTCGAGCGCCATTTCCATGTAAGCGGTCGCTGGTAATATGGGCGTCCCGTGAATACGGTGATCGTTCAGGAACGAGAAATCTTCCGGTGTTAAGACCGTTTCAAACTGGATTGTTTTTAGCGGCGAAGCCAGCTTTTCACCAAGCAGTCCAAAATCCCCGGCAGATTTTCCAGCTTTGCGCGCCTGATACGGTTTTTCTTTCACCCAGTAACGCTGGTGCTGGAACGGGTAAGTTGGCAGGTCCACCTTATGGCGCGTGTAATCAGCGTCAAAAGCGACCCAATCCGGCTCCGCGCCGACGGTATACAACGATCCGGCGGCGTTCAACAGCGTTTCCCAATCATCCTTATTGGCTCGCAGCGAGGTCAGCCACGTGCCTTCAGAGACAATACGCTGCGCCATACCGATCAGCGTGGGGTTTGGCCCCACTTCCAGGAAAACGCGATAACCTGCGTCGTACAACGTCTGGATGTCATCCGCAAAACGGACCGCGCCGCGTGCCTGTCGCAGCCAGTAATCCCCATGTGACAGTTCATCCGTGGCAAAGGTCCCGGTGATATTGGTTGCCATGCGCATCCGGGGACGGCTGAAATGAACTTCATTCAGCACCTGTTCGAATTCCGGCAGCATCGGTTCCATCAACGATGAATGGAAAGCGTGCGAGACGTTCAAGCGACGCACTTTGATGCCCTGTGCTTTCAGCGCATCAACCGCGTCGTCTACCGCTTCACCCGCGCCGGAAATCACCGTGTTCTCCGGGCCGTTCAGCGTGGCAATTGTGACCGCATCGCCGAATGAGCCGATAATTTCTGCTACCGTCTGCTCATCTGCAAAGGCCGCGGCCATCGCGCCACCAGCAGGG
>JAIOHN010000992.1 GCA_019912985.1 Anaerolineae bacterium
AGCTGGCGAAGTCACGGAAGTCTGTCCGGCGGATAATCTGCAGTCCATTGCAGAGCCACCACTGGATTACGCGGCATCTGGTCGGCTGCTCACGACCGTCAACAACAGCCGCGATATATGGGTGGTTGAGCCAGCGACCGGGCGTTTTTACCCTGACGACACCATTCCGCGCTGCAATCTGGAAATCGCCTGCGACTTCTCCTTCGATCAGCGTTGGGTCGTCATCAGTGGCAATGACATCCGTGTCGCCCATCCTGATGGCAGTGACGCCTGGGTGCTCTTTGAGCCGCAGGAGCAGCCAGTCTGGCCGCAGTCGCTCTACTGGCTGGATAATGACACCATCGAGTACATCTACAGCGACTATCTACCAGACCGTTCCGTCAACCCATTTACACTCTACCGCCGCGCTGAACCCGCAACGCACACTCTGTCGGAGCCATTCCTGCCGCAGAACGACATCCGCATCAACGATCTGCATGCCGAAATTCGCCTCGCGCAGCCCGGCGGCGGTCCGCTGGCGCTGGTGCGCCTGGCCTTCAAGAGCGGCCCACCTTACCAGTATTACATTTACAACCGCGATACCAGCGAAGCGGACTATTTCACTCGGCTCGATGAAGATTTACTCGCATTCTGGAATCCGCTCGGCACCGCCCTTTACTACCGCGTGTCCACCAGCCCGGACTGGTTAATCTATGACGTTGCCAGCGGTCAGCATCGTGTGCTTGGCGAGCTGCCAGATGGACAGTGGTCACGCGAGGGCCGCTACCGGGTGAGCGATTACTACTTGCCCTCGGAGGAGCGCGAGGCACGTGAAGAAGCGGGCCAGCCAATCCCAGACCTGCAAATCTGGGATAGCGAAACCGGCCTTATCCGCCGTTACTGCCTGCCGGATATTGATCCCTTCGCCGCACTTGTCAACCAGACAGATGCTGAAATGACGCCGGCAGCCCTGCCCACGCCGACACTGGCCCCGGAGGAAGATGTCACCTTTGCCCCGGCCAGCACTGCCTACACCTGGTCACTGGGCAGCCATTATCTTGCCGTCGTCGTGACCATCCCCGGCAGCAGCGTCGAACTATCGACGGTTTACACGACCATTCTCATTTTGGACACGCAAACGGGCATCTTTATCGAAATCCCGGCCAATATCAACAGCATCGTGACCTGGATGGAGGATGTCGAATGAAAACACGACTATACCTGCTCTTAAGCCTGCTGCTGATTTTTATCCCCGCGTCGGCAGCATTGGCGCAAACGGAGGTCTGGGTCACCACCCAGTACAACAGCGTCCTCCGCGCTGGGCCGGGCCGCGCTTTTGACCAGCTGGCCGTCGTCCCGCCAGCAGCCACCCTCCACGCCATCGGGCGCTCAGCCGACACGAACTGGGTGCAGGTCGAATACGAAGGTCAGCGCGGGTGGATTGCTTACTGGCTCCTGATCTGGACCGGTGACATTATTTCGCTCCCGGTAGATGGGATAAATCCCAATCCTTTTATCCGGCAAATCGGCGTTTCCGGCCTCACCATTCGCGAAACGCGCATCTATGCCCGCCAGGTGACACCATCCGATCAGATCGGCACCATTCCGCCCGGCGAACGGGTTGAAGTCACCGGAAGGCTTGGCGGCGGCAGCTTTTTCTGGCTGCAAATCCGCCACCAGGGTCAGCTTTACTGGGTCGGCTCGTGGGATATTCGCGTCACCAGCGGGCGGGTCAGTAGCTTACTCAACACATCCTACCTCTTCCCCTATGGCCGCATCGCTAGCCAGCTTGATAACGACGTGAATAACGTTGGCGCTGCCCTCTCGCGGATTGAAGGGACCTGGCTGCGCTTGCAGTCCGGCGAGAGCGTAAGCTGCACTACGAGCCTGTTACGCGCCCGGCGCGAGGCTACAGATGTCGACCTCCAGAAAGAGCCGATCTTTGAGCCGCTGGTGGTTGCCCTGGATAATGCGGTCGTCAGCGTCAATACCGCCATCTCCGCATTTCAGGATGCCTGCAACCGCACTGACAGCTTTATCGACCCGCAAGAGGTACGCACCGCATTGGCCGATATTGCGAACGCACGCCGTGAACTAGTGATCGCCAACGCGCTGCTGGATTCATTGCAGCTCCGCGACCCATTGCTCGGTTATGACTGATTGATTTGTGAATGCTTTGACTGATGATTCATAAGGAGCCTGATGTGAACAAACGCAATCTGTTTTTTCTGCCCGTTCTGCTGCTGTTATGTCTGACTGCACTGCCCACGCTGGCGCAGGACCAGCCGGAACTCAACTGCCCGGCCTTTGCCGATAGCCCCACCGATGTCCGTGTCAGCTATTACATGGGCGAAGGCGCGGCATTCTTCGCAGCCAGCCAGCTCACCCGTGCCACAAACAGCTTTTCCTGCATCATCGAGCAGATTGATTCCAGCTATGTGAGCGCCTATCTTAGCCGCGCGATTGTCTACACACAGCGCCGGGATTATGAACTTGCCCTGGCGGATTACAACAGTGCCATCAACCGCGATTCCAGCTCCGTGGCGGCCTACAACAACCGGGGCATTGTCTATGCGGCGATGCAAGACTACGAACGCGCACTGGCCGATTTCAACCAGGTGCTCACCCTCGATTCCAACAACACCACTGGCTACATCAACCGAGGCGTGATCTACGCACTTCAGAGCAGTTTTGATGAAGCCATTGCCGATCTGGAAAGCGCGATTGACATCTCCAACATCGAAAACGTGATTGACACCCTGCTTGACCCTGACCGCCCGTCAGATGCGCCACGGCCCGAGTATGACACCGATGACGCCCAGGCCTACGCCATTCTCGGCATCATCTATTCGGCCCGCTCACTGGCGAACTACCAGGACTACCTGCTGCTCACCGGAGCGTCAGCTGATCAGCGGATTCAAAGTGCGGCAGGAGCACTGCAATCGCGCTTCAACTTTGAGCTGCGCCTGGATGATGGCACCTGGCTGTTGGCTGCTGATTTCACACCGGGTGACCAGTAAAGGACGGAGACGGTCTTGAAAAAGATGTACAGGCTCCTTATTGTACTGGCATGGCTGAGCCTGAGCCTGCCAACCCTTGCCCAGACTGATCTGGATTGTGCCGATCTCGCGCCCGAAGGTGTAGAGCCGGGATACTATCTCGGTCAGGGAGATGCCTTCTTCGCAGCAGGCGACTACACCCGCGCGATCAACAATTACACCTGCGCGATCGAAGCACAGCCGGATTTTGCACCGGCCTATGTTAATCGCGGCTATGCCTATGTCCAGCAGGGCAATGATGACCAGGCGCTGGATGATTACAACCGCGCGCTGGAACTCGATGAAACGCTGGTGGCAGGCTATATCAATCGCGGCATTCTCTACACCCGTCAGGGCAACTTCGGTCTGGCACTGCTCGATCTCGATCTGGCAGTCGCACTCGAACCGGATAATGCCATCGGCTATCACAATCGCGCGCTCGTCCATGCTGCGGAGGGCAATTATGACCTGGCGATGGACGATCTGGAGCAGGCCATTACCCTCGCGCCGGACTTTGCTGCGCCCCATGCGGCCCTCGGTGCGGTCTATTCCGCACTGGCCGTGCGCAGCTATGCCGATTATCGCCAGATCACAGGGGAAAGCAGTCGCTTGCCCATGGGTGAAGCGGACACCACCATTCTTGAACTGGAAAGAAGCTTAGAGACGGGTAGTTTTGCCATCTGGCTGCCGCTGCAAACCCCGGCACAGGCCGCGGCTGAATAAGGAAAGAGATCTACGGATGAAATCAATGCTTGTGACCCTGGCACTCACAGCCCTGCTACTGGTGGTATCGCCCCTGGCTTCGCAGGATGGCCTCGGCGTAATCCGCGAAGCCAATACCAACGGCACGCTGACACCGATTCACCCGCTGCGCTGCGACGCGGCGAACTGCCAGCACATCATTGATTTGCTCTTTCCACGCCTGCTGGCCGTAGACCCGTTTGAACAGCGTTTCACAGCTTCCAGCGGTAGCGATATAGCACTTGTCACTGCCTGGGACATCAGCGATGATGGCCGCACCTACACCTTCACCCTGCGTGAGGACCTTACCTGGAGTGATGGCACACCGGTCACGGCTTATGATGTCTTTTTCACCCTGCTCGACCAGTACATTGGTTATGCGGACAATGCCGAAACGCCCTTTAGCGATCCCACTCTGAGCGCCATCATCCCGCAGGATGATCACACACTCATCGCAGCGTTTACGGAAGCGACCTGTAACCAGCTCTACACGCTTGAGACATCCATCCTCCCGGTCCATGATTACGACCCCGATTTTATCGAAACGACTCGTGCTGCCTTTGCATCCCAGGGTGAGCCTCAGATGCGCTTTCAGGAATGGGAGGCGCAGGCCGCAATGCGCTACAGCAGCTTAATTGACTCACATGCGCCCACGGTCACTGCCGGGCTCTATGAACTGGCAGAAATCCTCCCCGGCGAAGGCCTGCGACTTATCAATAAAAACGACCGCCAGGGCTACACGTATATTGATATTCCCCGTGATGACATTGCGGTAGATCGTTTCCTGATGGGCGACCTCAATATACTGGTGAACCCACCTGCCGACCGCCTGGCGGACATCCGCCGCGCTGAGGATGTCCAGTATGTTGAATATCCCGGCCAGGTATGGGATTACATCCTGCTCAACCTGGCTGATCCCAGTCAGCCACGCAGCGCATTTGATGAAGATGGCAACCGGCTCGACCAGGGTCATCATCCTATCCTGGGGGATCTGGAAGTGCGCCGTGCCCTGCAACTGGCGACCGATGTTCAGGCACTGATTGACTCGGCAGCCTACGGCAGCGCGACCGCGATGCCAGCCAATCAACGGCCCGGCAGTTGGGCTTACGATAGCACACTTGCGCCCATCCCCTATGACCCGACTCAGGCGCGGGAAATCCTTGAAGCGGCTGGCTGGCGTGACTGGGATGGTGACGGCATCCGCGAGTGTCACGGCTGTAAATACGCCACCGAAGGCACCGTTTTCAACATCACGCTGGATTACAACTATGACAGTCACCGCCGAGACGTAGCCGCCAACCTCATTCGCCAGCAGTGGCGCGAGGTAGGGGTCAATGTGTTCCCCAACGCGATAGACTTCTACAGCCTGCTCAACCTATTGAGCCAACAGCGTTTCGACACTTCGCTGCCTGGCTGGATGGATGCTTACCCGCATGATCCTGACCAGACGACGCAGTTCACTGATATAGGCGATGTGATCGGCAGCGGGTCAAATTACGGCTCCTATCACAACGACGAGGTGAACACGCTGATGGCAGAGGCGCTCACACTGCCCGACTGTGACCGCGACCAGCGCACCGCCAACTATCACCAGATTCAGCGTATCCTTCAGCAGGATCAACCTTATATCTGGCTCTATACCACCAACGACTTTGTGGCTGCGCGTGGTGGCGTCCGTGGCTTCGCACCCCAACCCGGCGCGCCCTATTGGAATATCGAGAATTGGATCGTTCAGGAGTAAGCATGATGACTCGAACACCACGCCGGATAATTTTGCTCATCCTGAGTGTTTTGATCGCTTCCTGGGGGACCCTAACCGTTACCGCACAGGAAACGCCGCAGCCTGCACCTGCCTACCGTGGCGTGGTCGATTTTGAAAGCGTCATTGTGCGCGTGCTGCCGCTGCCAGATGCTGAACCTGCGGCATCCGTTTTCCAGAACAACAGCCTCGAAGTGGTAGGTCGCAGTCTCGATGGCACCTGGTTTGAGGTGCGTCGCCCTGGCCGCCTGAACAACCTGGGCTGGATATTCCACGAGATGCTTGAATATGATTTCCTGCCGGAGAATCTCCCCCTGACCGATCTCACCACCGGGCAGACCGGCTCGACAGCACTGAGCGAAGACCCCGGTTTTGCAGTTTACGTCAACGAAAACGTGCTGCTGCGCACGCGCCCTTACTATCAGGGAGATCGCATCACCACGATTGAGGCAAGCTCAATCCTTCCCGTGCTCACGCGCGACCCGGCGGGCGAATGGTTCAAGGTCAATTATCTCGGCAATATCGGTTGGATAGCAGGGTTTGCCACCCGTGGCATTCCCAATGTCGATGATGTCCCGGTTGAACCAGGACTGCCACCACTGCAAAGCGCCAATGTCGTCATCATCGCGCCGGAGATTCAATTGGCACAGGTCGAGCGGTTACGCGGTTACATCGTCCCACTGCGCGATTATGCCGATGGCATGGCGACTTTCTGGCTGATGGTCAGCCGGGGCGAAATCCTCCCCTGCAACAGTCCGGCTTTCCTTGACCAGTACCAGTACGGTAATCAGGATATTCAGCAGCTGCCGGAGTTGCAGCGTTATGCGCCGCGCGCCAATCAGGGCATCACCTATCTCAACGACTCGATTGCCCCCTTGCAGGAATGCGGGCTGATCGACCGGCGCGCGACTCTCGCCGCCCGCAACGATGCGATCAACGCCCGCATCATCTTTGACGCCACCCTGGGCGCGCTGAAAAACCTCGAAGATGAGGTTATTCGCTAAGCCTTAACCCTGTGGGCCGCGCGGCGTGGGCGTCGGCACCACAGGCCGCTCAAAGGTACCACCAGTTTGCAGCAGGCACACCTGCTGCCAGCGATAGCGCTCCGGTGCATTCGTCCAGTAAGGGGCCACGCGCCAGGTATAAGTCCCTGGCTCAGTCGGCAGCCGGTCCAGCAGGATTTTCGCCTCGGTGGTTTCGCTGTCGAAAGCCGTCCGGAAGCCCGTTGGCGAGATGGTAATCACGCTGTAGACATTAGCGCCTTCCAACCCCGGATAAATCACCGTTAGCTCACTATCACCGGCCATAAAATCACCGCTGCGGGTGAAATCGCCACGCCAGCCTTCGCAGAAATCCGTCGAAAGATCGAATACATCCGGCACACGCCCGTTGGCATCGCGTGGCAGCAGCCGTCCCGTCGGCGGGATTGAGTTAAACGCCACGCTTGTCCGCAGCAGCCGTGCGTAAATCCAGGCGGTCGTGCCGTTCCAGTCCACTTGCAGCCATTGGCGACCATCCCACCGGTTGAAAAAATCGCCAGACCGCCCCAGGATGACGACCGAGGCATTGAGTGGCAGCCGCCCGACCGTCGCAAAGGCGAAGTCCGGCCCGGCGCGAACCTCCGCGTTGTTCACCGTCACCAACCCATAGATCGTACCATCGCCCTGCGCCGCTACCGCGATAACTGGCAGCAGCATCAGCAGCATCAGGAATAATTTCCGCATAGGCCCTGTCCCTCGTTGCAGGGGCGACCTATTTGCAGGTCACCCCTGTGACTCCGTTTGATTTCATTGTAGTCGGGTTCAGCCCTGCGTAACACAAGCGTCGGTTGAACGTTGTACAAGCGTCAAATTTCGTCGGGATGCAGCGTTTCTAACCGGTCGGCATGCGCGCCTCGATCAGTCGCCCGCAGCCGTTTGAGATAAGCGGCCAGTTCGCCACGGGTGTGGAACGGCCCCCCCTCGCGCAGCACCGTCATCAACGGGTCCACATCATGCTCGCTGCGCAGCATCATCTCATGCTCCCAGTTCGCCAACAGGCTCATCGCCCCGTTGACGACCTCTGGCATCTCAGCAGAAAGATCATGCTGTTCATGTGGGTCCGCCTCCAGATCAAACAGCATCAATGGTTCGACCATCTTGTAGCCATCGTGATACGATCGCAAGCATAGATAGCGATCAAAGCGCACACCGCGCTGACACGCCCAGGCGTTCTGGCTGGTGACCAGATACTCACGGCCCCCCTCCTCACCTGCCTGGAATGCTTCGGCAAAGGATTGACCATCCCAGTTATCCGGCACCTGCCCGCCAGCCAGTTCGATTAATGTCGCCGCCCAGTCAAAATGATAATGCAGCCCATGATCGACACGCGCCTGGCTACCCGCCCAGCGGATAATCAGCGGTATCCGGCAGGTCGCATCATCGGCTGTTTGATGATCACCAAATACATTCAGTTCGCCCTGGTTTTCAGCATGATCCGCACTGATGACAATCACCGTATCATCCAGAATGCCCATCTCTGATAGTGCATTGACCAGCCGCCCGATGTGTTCGTCCACATAGCGGATGCCCACATCATAGCCATCAATCCAGCGTTTAAGACTTTCCATCGAGTCAAGCTGTTTCGGCAGGCGTGGATATTTATCCATAACTTCTTCGCCGTAGCCATGGGGTTCTTGCGCACTGTGCGGGCCGAATCCTTCCCAGCGCGCTTTCCGCATATCCTCCGTCATCCAGTCCGGCAGTGGGTCGTTCTCAAATGGATTACCGAAGGCTTCCGGCGTGCGATACGGCGTATGTGGGTCCCAGTAATTCACATGCAGGAACCAGTTATCCTGTTCACCATGCTGCTGTAACCATTCCAGCGCCACTGGGGTGACGTCATCTGCGGTATCCATCCCCCGTTTGCCTGGGTTATAAATTTCGTTGTAACCGGCGTACCAGTGCCAGGCTGCATGCCGCTCTCCAAACGAGCTGACCGTCGCCGTATACATGCCTGCCTGGCGCAATGCAGCCATCCAACCGGTATACGCAAATACATCACGAAAACCGCGTGTGGGTCCTTCAACAAATGGGTCCGCTGCTGTCCCGCCGTGTCCAACCACGCCATTGCGGAAACCACAGCGTCCACTCCAGAGTGCAGTGCGCGATGGCAAACACGGCGCATCCGAGATGTATACATTATCAAAGCGAACACTTTGCTCAGCCAACGCGTCAATATTCGGGCTGGTGTTGCGATGGTAGCCGTAACACCCCAGATGATCGGGACGAAGGCTGTCAATGTCAATATATAACACACGCATAGAAAACACTCCTAACTTGCTGAAATACATTCAATAGAATCTTGATTGCTGTACTCATTGTCGGATAACACATGCACGGCGATGTGGTCCACGAGTGCCGCTGGCGCGCCATCTGGCGGATTGACGCTGATTTCCAACCGGATGTTCGCCCAGGTGCGGTTCGTCCTCCCGCGCACCGTGTAGGATCGCAGCGGCGTGTTCGGCTCCACGGCAAAATCGCAGGATACAATCCCATAATCGCGCCCGGCACTGTTTAGAATGCTGACGGCCACTGTTTTGCGAATGGCACTGTCATTGCCGATTTCCAGCGCGATTTCCAGCGGCGTATGGGCGGCAATCCCATAATTCAAATCCTGATAAAATCGTGCCCAATCCGGCGGATCACTACTGCGCAGCCGGGTAACTCGCATTACGCCCTCACGCACCTGCCAGTTGATTTGACCGGAGGCGGTCCATTCAGCAGTGCCATCGTCAAAGTCACCATTGCGTACCAGATTCACGTCAACTTCGGCCTGCGGGCCATGACTCGCCTGCTGCAATTCACCAAACGACCAGCGTGCCACCTCGGAGGGGGTATAACCGCGAAACGCTGCGTTCTGCTCGGCATAAATATAGGCGGTATAAACGGCTTCGCCGTGATCACCATCGCTATCCTGGTCCAGCAAATCGGGATAAGGCACAATTCCGAAAGTCTGCCCGAATTCCAGGTGCAGATGAGGCGCTCTGGAATAGCCGCTGCTCCCCTCCTGGCCGATAACATCACCCGCCCGCACAGGCACCGCGCAGTTCGCCCGGCTCAAGTCCGCCTCACACTGCATTTTAAGAGCTGCCGGGACGCTCCCTG
>JAIOHN010000993.1 GCA_019912985.1 Anaerolineae bacterium
GGGTGCAGCTCATCACCAAGCTCAAGTCCAACATGAAAAACCGCCTGATGTTGCTTTCCGACAAGCTGCTGCTGCGCCGTCGGGCTATCATCGAGTCCATCACCGACCAGCTCAAGAACATCTCTCAGATTGAACACTCTCGTCACCGTAGCCCGCTCAACTTCTGTGTCAATCTGCTTTGTGGCTTGATTGCCTACTGCCATCAGCCCAAGAAACCTTCCCTTCACCTTCATTCTTACCAACTCGAAGCCATTGCTTATCCATAACTCACGTTATGCTTAGCTTCATGCAGGGTATGTACAGTGACACAAAGGTCAATACCGCAATCTACCTAGGCAGTCTTGTGGTCTTTCTGGCTGCGCTGTTTCTTCTCCGCAGCCAGGCCCTTGTACAAGATTCGTCCTATATGAGAGCCATGATTCCGCATCACTCAATCGCTATTCTGACCAGCGAACGCGCCGAGATTCGTGATGTGCGTGTTAGGGTGCTTGCCGATGAAATTATCGAGGCGCAGCGCCGCGAGATAGAAGAAATGAACTGGCTACTTGATGATATTCGTGAAAACGGAATCGCTTCAACCCAAGCTGAGGCGGAAGAACGTCCTGTTCCCAATTTCCAGGCCGAACCATAATTAACGAACTTGACTGCAAGCCTGTTTCTTGACATGCACATGCTGCTCTTCTTGTGTGAGATTTGTAGTGTAAAGTGGGTTCATCCCATCTATAAAACCATACTTCTCATCATGATTCCAGCCTTCTCTAGTAAAACTGCACTAAATCGCTACATCTCAGACTGGTGACACCTCACGCTGTTCGTGCTGCCTACGACGGTCCTCTTGCTGCTTACGCCAGCCATAAGGGGTCAAGCCGCGTGGCTTATACACATTCAGCACCGTTATCAGGAGCAGTACCAGTGTGCCGCCAACAGAGTGGACCAGGGTATTGGGCAGCGCGCGGAGTTCGTCACCAGACGTTGTCGGATCGGCTGCTATATCTGCCATGCGGCTAATCTGCTGCGTTTCCGATAGCAAGACGATGGTCGCAATGATGGTTAGCAGCAGCGAGATCAGGACCCAATAGTGCCGGAACAAGCCCCAGGATGTGAGCAATGAGATAACAATCCCGGTCAGCAGTGAGGCGAGGGCCAGGGGGACGATGACGTACCGGGTGATCAACGCCATCGTGAGATAGGCGGCACGCAGCATCTGAGCATCCTGGCTAGTCGCAATGGTCATATCGAGAGCGAGATAGGCAGCGACCGCGCCGATCCATCCCACTGAGAACGTGATATGCGCGGTGAGGGCGAACTTGCGCAGGCTGGGGGTCATGGTCATGGTTGTTAGCCTCTGTGTTGGATGGGCGGTGTATGACCCGCGGGCTATCGGGCTGCTACATCTCTTGTTCGATGGACGACGTGTCGTCACCAGCGCTGCCGGATGGTGCGTGGCGACCAGGGCCGTGTTCACCACCGAGACCCGTGACGAGCACGATGACAATCAGCAGAATCAGGACGAGGGCGACGATCCCAAACGCCTTCACCCAGCGTGGTGTGCTGTGGGTTGAGACGTGGTCGGGTGCATCATGAGTTTGCGACATGGGTATTTCTCCCAATATCATCTGAAATGTTCCATGCACAGACTACCGTGTTTCATAGATGAACTTCAACAATCAAAGTGTGGGATGTGTTCGTTTCCGAACAACAGGAACAAATTGTTCGGAAACCTCACCTTCGAGGTTTTCTGCATAAAGGGTAGAGTAGAAAAGTACGATTGAATAGCTGAGGGCGCTTCATGGTAAAGCCTGATCGACGGGTACAGCGGACGCACAAGCAGTTGCAACAGGCGCTCATCGAACTGATCGACAAACACGACTATGATGCAATCACGGTTCAGGAGATTGTGGATCGCGCCGATGTTGGGCGCACCACATTCTATGAACATTACCGCAGCAAAGACGACTTGTTTATGAGCTGCCACGAAGCCGTTGTCAGCGAGTTTCATCACATCCACTCGCACCCAGAATCACTGCTGCTGCCGGAAGCGCCGCCGGGGATAATCTCAGCATACCGACATCTTGTTGAGGCACGGACGCTGCTCTATCCGATCTTCCAGAGTCAGGATGGACAATTGATCCTGCGGCGTATCCGTGACGGGAGCGCGCGGGACATCGAAGCCGCCTTACACACTATCTTTGGCGAAGCTGACAGCGCTATCCCGATCAATATACTGGCGAACTATCTGGCTGGAGCGCAGGTCGCTCTGGTGCAATGGTGGCTGGAAAAGCGCCAACCCTACAAACCTGAAGACCTGGCGCAGACATTCCACCGCCTACAGCGCGCGGCCATCCGCGATGCATTCGGGTTAAGGGACGCTGAGTAGGCATGTTGGAGATGGCGAAGGTTCACCTCTCAGCTTGTTCACGGTACCATGCTCGTGCTTTCTCTTATCCACTCCAAGCGACAATAGCAGTTACATAATGAGTGAGAACCCGCTATTTGGCGCATATCATCGAGGCTCTGAATGGGTAAGATGGTACTGTAGAATTCATTTATCGAGGAGATGATAAGTGTCGCAAGATATCCGACTTGAGCTTCCTGTTACGGGCATGACCTGTTCAGCCTGTGTGCGAAATGTAGAACGCGCCCTGAGCAAAGCCGATGGCGTTACAGAAGCAACCGTGAACTTCGCAACCGAGCGTGCTAGTGTCAATTACGATCCGTCGCTGATCGACCTGGATACGCTGGTAAGCCGCGTCAAAAACGCTGGCTATGATGTGGCAACAGCAAAAATCGAACTGCCGATCACGGGCATGACCTGCGCCAGTTGTGAGCGCAACGTCAGCCGTGCGCTTAAGAAACCGGATGGGGTGCTGGACGTCAGTGTCAATCTGGCGACAGAACGTGCTGTCGTGACTTATCTGCCGGGTGTGACCAGCCGCCGTGACCTGATCGTTGCCGTAGAAAAGGCTGGATACGGTGTGATTGACACATCAGAGGTAGATGCACCGGATGACGCAGAACAGGCGGCACGTGAGGCAGAAATCCAGCATCAGAAACGACTGGTTATCATCGGAACAATTTTCTCGGTTCCACTTGTGATCTTGGGAATGACACGCCACTTCATGCACAGTGTCCCCTTCCTGATGGAGACTTTTCCCTGGCTGATGCAGGACTACTGGCTGTTTATCTTCGCGGCAATGGCGACTCCGGTACAGTTTGTCGTCGGTAAACAGTATATCATCGGAGCATATAAATCACTGCGCAACGGAAGCGCCAACATGGATGTGCTGGTGGCGATGGGTACACTCGCGGCTTACGGTTACGGATTGATCGTGCTGGCGGGCATTCTCTTTGGCTTCTCCAATGTCGTCGGCAAAGACGATTATTTCGAGACCGCAGCAGTCATCCTGACGCTGATTACACTGGGCAAATTGCTGGAAGCGCGTGCTAAAGGGCGTACTAGCGAAGCGATCAAGAAACTGATGGGACTGACACCGAAAACGGCCACCGTTTTACGAGATGGTGAAGAACATGAAATCGCCATCGATAGACTCCAGATGGGCGATGTAGTTGTTGTGCGTCCCGGCGAACGGATTCCGGTTGATGCGGTGATTGTCGAAGGACGGTCAGCAGTCGATGAGTCCATGCTAACGGGTGAAAGTATGCCGGTGAACAAATCTGTTGGTAGTGAGATTATCGGCGGCACGATCAACAAGCAGGGGCGTTTGGTTGCAGAAGCCACACGGGTTGGTGCGGAAACGGCTCTGGCGCAGATTATCCGGCTGGTACAGGATGCTCAGGGATCAAAAGCGCCGATTCAGCGTATCGCCGATCAGGTATCGGGTATTTTCGTGCCGGTTGTACTTGTCCTGGCG
>JAIOHN010000102.1 GCA_019912985.1 Anaerolineae bacterium
CTCCTATGCTAGACGTTAAAGCGGATATGAACGATGTCACCGTCTTTTACGATGTATTCCTTGCCCTCCAACCGGAATTTGCCGGTGGACTTCATTGCAGCTTCGCTTCCTGCCTCAATGAGATCGTCATAGGCCATGACCTCAGCCCGGATAAATCCTTTTTGCAGATCGCTGTGGATGGCCCCGGCGGCTTCTGGCGCGGTTGCACCAATTGCCACACTCCACGCGCGTACTTCGTCTTCGCCAACAGTAAAGAAGGACTGGATCTCCATCAACTCGTACGAGAGGCGGATGACGCGGCTGGCGCTGCGCTCGGTAATGCCGTATTCCTCCATGAACATCTCGGCATCCTCCGCATCAAGCTGGGCAATCTCCGCCTCAATTTTCCCTTGTAGGGCGACCACGGCGCTATGACGATGATCATAGGAGATGGATGTATCTCGTAATTCTTCACCCTGATTGAGCACGATCAGCACCGGTTTGAGAGTCAGGAAACCATATCCGCGCACCGATTTAAGCTGGTCGGGTGTCACATCTTCCAGATCACGCAGCGGTTTTTCCGCTTCCAGATGGGCCTTGAAGCGTTCCAGCAGGTCGATCTCATCTGGAACCGCTTTGTCGACCGTTTTACCTTTGACGCGCAGTTCACTCTGGAGTCGCTCCAGACGATTTTCCACCGTCACCAGATCGGTAAGTAAGAACTCACTATCGAGGATTTCGATGTCGCGGGCCGGGTCTACATCTTCGTAAGGGTGAGGAACATTTTCATCCTCGAAGGCACGGACGACGTGGAGATAGCCATCCAACTGCGAAAGCTCGTTGCGCAGTTGACCTTTAAGGCCGCCTTCCGCCACGCCTTTATCCAGACCGCCGATATCCTGATAGGTGACCTGGGTGTAGGTTGTCTTTTTCGGTTTATACATGCCGCTGAGTTTATCGACGCGCGTGTCAGGTACGTTGACAACAGCGGTATGTACCTCAAAGCGTCCGCCTGACGCCAGCCCTGTTTCCAGATTGGCACCAGTAAGTGCGTTAAAAATGGTCGTTTTGCCGCTGTTGGGCAGTCCGACAATGCCTAATTTCATCGTGATTTTTCCATCCCAGAGTCGATTCGGAATGGAGACAGTATAAACAAAAAATGGCAGGGCGCGAAGGTTGAAGGGCCAGAGAACGAGGAATTGCGGGTCTTAGATGCCGCGCAGTTTGACGATGAGGCGCTGAATAATGCTTTTATTGGTTTGGACTTTCCGCTGGTAGTGCGCCGTCTCACGCAGATGGGTGATTTCGTTGAAAATCGCCATGCGGTGGACCGTCTCTCCATTGAGGTAATACCACTGCCCACCAATGTGGCGGACATGCGGCTCCCGCCCATGCACCTCATAGTAGGCGCGGATGTAATTGTGAATAATCAACTGCGGGGTGAGGGTATCACTGTGACTCGGCACGGATGTTTTCTCAATGGTGTAAGTTTGCATCTCAATTTTACCCCAGCCTATTTATTCTCCCTCTTAATATTTCTTAAGTAATATTTAGAAATAATCAATTTCTAACCACTTTCAAATGCTGGCGTAGGTTTTGCATCAGTCAGGGAGTGCCATGCCGTCCAACATCGTGAGATTAAATTCGCCTATACTAGGATTATATCGCCCTAGGAAGGAGTTCGAACTATGAAAAGAGTACTATTGCTTTTCCTGCTGATAGCAGGTTTAGCACCACTGGCACAGGCACAATCGGCCTCGGCGCAATGGGCCTGCTCACAACCGACTCGTTTGTACGTCGGTGGCGGTGGTCGGGTGACATTATACCCCAATTTACCCAACCGGGTCCGCAGCACGCCCTCTTATGCCGGTTATGTGATCGGCCAGATCCCATCAGGCGGCACCTTTGCGGTGATCGGCGGGCCACATTGCGCCAACGGCGTGAGCTGGTGGCAGGTGAATCACAACGGGCTGGTGGGCTGGACCGCTGAAGGCGATGGCGTCAATACCTACTGGCTGGAACCGGCTGGAATCGTACCGTTTCCGACGGCGACACCTGTGCCGCCGACCTGCGCACTGCCCAATCGCTTGAGCGTGAATGGCTATGGTCGGGTGCTGCCCGGACTGCCGAATGTGGTGCGGACGGCACCAGGGACTCAAAGCACTGGCTCCAACAGCTACGTGATCGGCCAGATTCCGGGTGGTGGTGTATTCAACGTCCAGGGCGGGCCGCAGTGTGGCACGGATGGCCGCTGGTGGTGGTATGTCAATTACAATGGACTGGTCGGCTGGACTGCCGAAGGCGAAGGCTACAACAACTATTGGGTCGAGCCGTGGTACAACTCGCCACCGCCGTCAACCTGCCCCTACGCGCTTCCCGCTCGCTTGAGCCCAGGGGGTTATGGCCGTGTGACGCTCTATCCCTATCTGCCCAACCGGGTGCGACAGACACCGGGTTACGGCAGCAGTGTGATCGGGTATATCCCGCCGGGAGCGGTGTTCAGTGTGCTGGAAGGGCCGCAGTGTGTGAACAACACCAACTGGTGGCGCGTGAATTACAACGGCGTTCTGGGCTGGACTGCTGAAGGCAACAGCGCGACTTACTGGCTCGAACCGGTCGGCTTATAAGCGCAACTCAAATCAGCGACTTCGTGAAGAGCAAGCCAAAACTGGCTTGCTCTTTTTCGTATATTCGTTGTGGCGATCAGCTTTACAACCGCTTTCTAATCAAAGCCGAACCTGATAACAATCGAATGCATGTTCTATTATATGGTAATATGAGAAGTCCTGTTTGGAAATTGTTATTTGAGGCTGTATGCGCAACTGGACGAACGATATCGCGGACGAATTACTCCAATTTATCAAAGCTTACGCTGCCCAACATGGATTTCCCCCCACCATCCGTGAGATGTCTGCCGGGTGCTTCATGAGCCGGACCAATGTGATCCGCTATCTGGATAAGTTGGAGGCGACGAACCGCATCCAACGTGAGCCAGGTATTCCACGCGGAATCATGATTCTGAATGATGACGAAAGCACATCTGAGTAAGTCTGAGTTCTCCTCCCAGTTTCCCACGAATTATATTCCTTCATATATCATTCGAAAATAGGGACATATGACCGGACATATGTCCACCCTTTTTAGAACATTAGTGCTAAAGTAAATATCAACATCACGCGGCACGGACCACAAAACACATTGCGAACTGGTGGGGCCGTCAATGCAACCGGAGGGTGAGCCGCTGATGATCGAGATGTAGGTAGGGGCGATGAAAATCGCCCCTGCTTGCCTCAAGAGGGAGGTGAAGTGATATGCGCTACAGCACGGCTGAAAAGGAAAGCGCGTTACGGCGACTGGATGCGCTGGGTGGGGTGTATACCCGGGCCAGCGCGGAAACAGGCATCCCGCCGAAAACACTGTCACGCTGGGCGCGTGAGCGTGACGCCAATCAAGCAGCACTCCACGCCCTGCAAAATGGCATGGACACCCTGCGCGAATGCCGGCAGGACCCATCTGATGAGGACGAAGACCCAATTCTGGTGCTGCATGAGCAGCTTGTGGAAAACGCGTTGGTGCTGGCCGAGTCATTGAAAAGTGTGATCGAAGCCGCGCCGTTGAGCCAGCGTGCCAGCGCACTCAGCCAACTGATCGACAAGATTATCAAACTGTCCGATATGCTGCCCAAGCGCGAGGTGATTATTCGCTTTGAGTACGAAGATCCGCAAGTTGATCCGTTTTATCAACCGGCATCCGGCCCAGGTGAAGATTACGAGGAGTAAGACGCGCTTTCGTGTCGTGGCTTGTGGTCGGCGTTTTGGAAAGACGGAGTTGGGCAAACATGATCTGGTCATTGCGGCTTCAGGGGGCGGTCGCTGCTGGTGGCTGGCTCCCACCTATCAAATGGCAAGTCAGGTCTGGCGCGACATCAAGGCCATGTGCGCGCAGGTGCCGGGCCTGGAGCTGGATGAAAGCGAACGCCGGATCGATTGGCCCAATGGCGGCATGATCGCCATCCGCAGCACGCATTATGCCGATAATCTACGCGGCGAGGGGTTGGATTTCGCCGTGCTGGATGAGGCGGCGTTTATGGATGCCGAGGTCTGGCCGCAGGTGGTGCGCCCGATGCTGCTGGATCGCCAGG
>JAIOHN010000994.1 GCA_019912985.1 Anaerolineae bacterium
TCCTCGTTGGGCGCGCAGGAGTTTCCTTCCTCATCTACCACATCAACCTCGATGCCGGGGAATGGCCGGGTTGCGCTGCCGGGTTTGAGGGCCACTGAAGGCAGGGGAGTGATCATGAAGCCGCCGGTTTCGGTCTGCCACCAGGTATCCATAATCGGGCAGCGTTCCTACCGATGACATTGTGGTACCACTTCCACGCTTCAGGATTAATCGGCTCACCCACCGAACCCAACAGACGGAGGCTGCTGAGATCATGACGATTCGGCCAGGCATCGCCAAAGCGCATCAGGCCACGGATGGCGGTCGGCGCGGTGTAGAGGATGGTGATGCCGTAATTTTCGACCATCTTCCACCAGCGATTGGGGTAAGGATAGGTTGGCGCGCCTTCGTATATAAAGCTTGTAGAACCGAGAATCAGCGGTGCATAGACGATGTAACTGTGACCGGTAATCCAGCCCGGGTCAGCCGCACACCACCAGCGATCCTCATCTTTGATGTCGAACACCCATTGAAGCGTGGTTGAGGTGTAAACCTGATAACCACCGTGCGTGTGCAACACCCCTTTGGGTTTGCCAGTCGTGCCACTGGTATAGAGGATGAACAGTGGGTCCTCCGCGTCCATGACCTCGGTTTCGCAAATCGGGCTGGCGATTGGCAGTCCCATCAGGTCGTGATACCAGTAGTCACGTCCCTGCTCCATCTTCACATCCTGGCCGGTACGCTTGACGACAATAATCGTCTCGACAATCGGCGACCGGTGGACGGCTTCGTCCACCGTGTTCTTCAACGGGACGATATTTCCCCGCAGCCATGCACCATCGCAGGTCACCATTACTTTACTCTGCGCATCCTCAATGCGATCTGCGATGGCCTGCTCAGAGAAGCCACCGTAGATGACACTGTGAATCGCGCCGATCTTGGCACAGGCCAGCATCGCAATTACCAACTCTGGCACACGCCCCATATAGATAGTGACACGGTCGCCCTTTCGGACACCCATGCTGCGCAGCACATTGGCGAACTTGTTGGTTTCCTGCCACAGCCGCCAGTACGAGAAGGTTTGCTTATCCCCAGGTTCACCTTCCCAGATGAGGGCCAGCTTGTTCTTGCGCCAGGTCTGAATATGGCGGTCAAGGGCATTCAGTACCACGTTGGTCTTACCGCCCACGAACCACTTGTAAAAAGGAGCCTCGCTATCATCCAGCACCTGGTCCCACTTCTGGTACCAATCCACCGTCTCGGCCCGCTTCGCCCAAAAAGCTTCCGGGTCTTCCTTCGCCTCGGCGTATACGCTTTCATAATCTGGCACATGCGCATTTTTGACCACTTCATCAGCGGGATAATACCATTCGCTCGTTGCCACACTAAATTCGTCAGCCATAAGTAAGTACTCCTTAAAGAAGGTCTGTTCAGGAAACGAATTATAAACATAAGGCGAGGGTGTGCCAAATCAAGCGCTAAATCAACTTGCCGAAATTTAGTTAACGAACAGTTGTTTATAAATTGCGTTCACTCATGAATGAGATATGAAATTTATGTAAAGAACGTAAAAAGTTGTGTAACTTTACGGAAAAACGGACGGTTTAATGGGAAACTATCTGTAATCCGTAATTATCTGTAACGAGGGTGGACTATGCGTAAACAAGGTATAGCCTGGTGGAAACAAATAAACTGGCAGAAACTGGAAAGCGGTCAGGCACTGATTGAGTACTGGCCGACCATCCCTGTCGCTGTCGCCGTTATGATCGTCGCGGCGGTCATCGCCCCGACCATCAACAGCGCCTTTCTCCGTGCCGCTGGCGGCTTGAGCGGTATCTCCTGTGACGCCCCCGAAGAAGTCACTGACGGTCCCTCGACCATCACCAACCTGGATGGTGGTCACACGATTGAGCTGACCTCCAATGTCTACGATCCTGTAGATGATCGCACGACCATCACCTTCACCGTTACCTCTGGTACACAGCCGTCGATCAGTCACTGGGTGCTGGGGATTGATCAGGAAACCGCAAGCCGGATTGTCGCTTCCAGCGAGGCTTACGAGCCATGGGGAACTGACCCCACCACCGGCAAGAGTGGTATCAAGTTTGACACTGGCTACGAAGGCGGCAGTAGCGGTGGTGGTGGCAAAGACAAGACCAAAGGACCGAAAGCGAGTGTCGGTGGGCAGATCGTGCTGGCATCGTATCGGTCGTCAACCGTACTGGCGGCCACAGCCTTGCAGACCATTGGAGAGAGCCGCACGATTGTGCTGACCTTCACGGGACAGGTGGATGTGGAGTGGGTCGAAGTGACCACCAAAGCCGGCAGCGATCAGGTTTCGACGGGCACTCTGGATCTTGGTGGTGGCAATAGCTCAACTGGTGAAAGCGGTGAGGACTGCACCTATGACGCATAAATCCACATCCCAGCAACGGACATCCGACTTTCCGATCTTTGCCTATCTGGAAGCAATCAATCCTGCTCGCCTGTGGAGAGAATTCCAAAACCTGCCACGCTATCAACGCATGCTTATTCTTTCCATCATCATGTCGGCAATACTGGCTGCCTCGATTATCGGCCTGGCAAAGTTGGGGATCAATCACTATCTGGCAACGCGAGGTGCGTTCCTGGAGGATGCGCTGGTTTCCCCTTATGGAATTGAGGAGAAGCTGCTGCCAGCGCCAGTAGAAGGCACACCCTTGCTGCCGTTGACCGTCGCAAATTATAACTACATTGCGCCGCCAACTGACGAGGAACAAGCAGCTACTGCGAAGGCGGAGGCCGATGCTTTCCGCGTGATGCTACAGGAAGCAGCCCAGGCGCTGGAGATTTATGAACCTGCGCAGGTTGTTACGACCACTGAAATCGCCGAAGCTACTGAAGATCCGAACATCGTGCAGCTTCATGAAAAGCAGATGGCTGCCGCCGCCGCCGCTTTAGTTCACCTTGAGGATTATCGTGGTGTGCTGAGAAACAGTATGCTGATGGACACCATGTTTCAGCAGAGTCAACTGGGGCCGCTTCGCCAGAGTATGGTCAGGCTCAATGAACTGGAAATCTCGATTCCCGAAATCACGGCTCTGCAGGAGCGTATCGCCGCGTATGATGCGGCCAGTATGCAGCCGATTGCGCTGACCACCTGCCTCACTGGCACGGAGGATCTCGATACAGAGATCGCATTGACCTGTGGAATGACCACTATCGCCAGTCAGATCGAGTCAGGAAGCTATCAAAAAGAAGATGGCACCACGCTGAGCATGACCGCGGCTGCCTTTGACGATCATGACACCGCGACTGAAACGCTGAAGGCCTTGCACAATTATGCAGAGCGGCAAGGCACGATCGGTAACTTCACGCTTGGTGTGGTTGATGTCGATTACTTCTTCAGCCGTATCCAGCGTCAAAACACATTTGGCTGGACACATGGCGATTGGGTCTTCGTCGTCACCGCCAATAACTTCGATAAGATTAACACCTTTATGCAGGTGTTCCCGTACTAACCATCCTCGAAAAACCTGGAGACGATATGCCTTCAGGTTTTTTGATTCTTTTCTCCGCAAGCTTTTTCCCGCATGTTTCCCGCCTCTTTAAATGCTCTTTGCAACCTCTTATTTTCATATCTTTCAATAATTTGTGAATTATATGAACGATTAAATCTGGTTTCGTGCGCTATCTCGATTACAATACGGGCATTTCCTATGTGTTAAAAGCTTTCCTGGGGGATGCCATGACTACGATCACATTCCGTCAACAGCTTGATGCCTGGTACAAAGCCACCCGTCCGCGTGTCTTTACGGCCACTTATGTGCCGCTCGCCCTGGCTGGCGTGATTGCTCTACAACAGGGTGTTTTTGATCTGGTGCCATTTTTGCTGGCGCTGCTCGGCGCGCTATTTCTGCAAACCGCAGCTAACCTCGTCAATGAGTATGCAGATTACCGGCGCGGTGCGGATACTTATAAAGTCGCCGGGCAAGGCATGACGATCAAAAACAAGATTTTATCTCCACGCAGTGTGTTTATCGGTGCGGTTGCCACACTATTGGCTGGTGCGTTGATTGGTCTGCTGCTGCTGGCAAACAGCGGCCCGCTGCTGCTGTGGATCGGGCTGGTCGGTGTGATTGGCGCGGTGGTCTACACCGCCGGGCCTTTTCCGCTGTCCTATAACGGGTTGGGCGAATTTGCGGCAGGGGTCATGTTTGGGCCGCTGATGGTGCTGGGTGCTTACTACGTGATGGCCCGTGCCTATGATCCGCTGCCGGTGATTGCTTCGTTACCAGTAGCCTTTATGGTCGCGGCGATTCTCCATGCCAACAACATCCGTGATATTGATGCGGACCGCGCCATCAACAAGCGCACGCTGGTGGTCATGATGGGTTTGCAATTTGCACGGGCAGAATATGCATTTCTGGTCTTTGGGACTTATGTGCTGGCGGTGCTGCTGGTGATTCTGGGAGTTTATCCCTGGCTGACCCTGTTGGCGCTTCTCACACTGCCGGAAGCGAATCGCCTGGTACGGATCGTATATGAGCAGGAAGATGTCACATTGCTGCATCAGGCACAGGGGCGAACCGCGCGTTTGCACGGGCGATTCGGGCTGCTGCTGGTCGCAGGCTGGCTGCTGGCTTTGCTGCTGCAAGCGCTCGTCTAGGTGCTTGGACCTGCTTGCGCGCTTGCACGCTTGCATTAATGCACGTTATACTTCGTTTAAGTGAGCTTGTTCAAGAGGGGGGTTAATGGTTGAAAAAAGCATTTCACGCCTGGAAAAACAGTCCGACATCCTGCTGAACGTGCTGAAGGAAGCCCCTGGTCAATGGTTTACCCGCAGTGACATCGCGAAATCCATCGACAAACGGAAGCTGTCATCTTACGACATTGCCATGCTCGAAATCCTCCAGGCGCAAGGGCTGGTGGAAATCCGGCACCGGGAAAACCGCACCCCTATCGGCTATGAATTTGTCTATCGCACCGCTGACCATGCTTGAGTGCTGCCATACTGAGGTGGAACTATGAAGGTGATCACGTTTTTAAATGAAAAAGGCGGTGTTGGGAAAACGACACTGGCCACTCACATCGCTGCGGGGTTGGCTGTACGCGGTCATCGGGTGGTGCTGGTGGATGCAGACCCCCAGGGACATGCTACCGTGATGAATGGCCTGCCGAAGGAGCCAGGACTTTATGACCTCTTAGTGCGCGATTTGCCATTCAAAGATGTGATGCATTTCATTCCACCGGAGCAGTACCAGATTCCCGGCCAGCCGATGACAGGTCGTCTGTTTGTGATTGCTTCTAATATCGAGACCCGCAACATCGCTAATTCGATCTCAGATGCGTTCTCGGTAAGTGACCGTTTCAGCGAGCTAAAAGGCGCGATTGATTACGTGATCTTCGATACCTCGCCCACGCCTTCACTGCTGCATGGCTCTATCTATCTTGCTACCGATGCCATTATTTATCCTACCAAGTGCGAATATCTGTCGTTTGATGGGCTTGTCGAGAGCATCAAGCACCGCCAGGCTGCACAGGCACATCGGGATAAGTGGAACCTGGGTGATATTCAGGTGCTTGGCATTGTTCCAACGATGTACCGCCATCAGACGGTTGAGCATTCGGAGAATCTCAAGGAGTTAAAGCGCCAGTTTGGAGATTTGGTGTGGCCGCCAGTGATCCAGCGCACGATCTGGACGGAAGCTGCTACCATGCGCCAACCGGTCTTTGCGCTTGCACCGGAAACGAAGGCCGCTAAAGAGGCGTTATCCCTGGTAGATCGGGTTAGAAAGGCGACGGTCTATGCCTAAAGGGAGAAGGCGAACTCGGGGCGAGATCAACCCATTTGAATCAAATGCTTCGCTGTCGCTGGGCGATGTTGATAAAGATATTTATGGGGAAATCGCAGAGGTTGACAGCCGCCGCCGCACCGCTAAGCCAGTCAATATCTTCTCAATTTACCCTGATTTCAGCCAGCCTCGCCGAGTGCTGCCATCTGAAGTGCGCCCCTATTGGAATGGCGATCCGCAGCAAATTGGCGATCTATTTATGGCGTGGCTGCACATTATCAACGATGACCGACCCGAACCGTTTGACCTGGAAATGGTATTGCAGCAGATCCATCTGCCGCCTGGTATTGAAGGCAATGAGGATGAGATTGATCGCGATTTAGTCTATTTGCGCAAGCTGCCGCCGGTCGAGAGAGCACTGATGGAGCTCGTCCAGCTGGCGGTCAGTATCCGCGATGTGGGTTTGACCAATCCGATTACAGTAGTGCGGCAGCAAGATGTGTATCGCCTGGAGACTGGTGAGCGGCGCTGGCTGGCCTATCATTTGCTCAATCTCTATTTTGCGGATGAGAACTGGACGATGATTCCGGCAGAAGCTGTCCAGGGGTTTGATGTCTGGCGGCAGGCCACAGAAAACAGCGCACGCGAGGATCTCAATGCAATTGGTAAAGCCCGTCAGTTCGCAATTTTGTTGATGGATTTGTTATCTGAGCAGGATTATCAATTCAGCGCTTATTCGGAGGTAATCGAGGCTGGATTACCGGAGCGCGCATACTACGCGCAAGTTGCTGATGGAAACGAGTTTCGCATTCCGGCTGGTGAAGGGGAGCGGTTGCTGCATGCGATGGGATTGAAGAATCCGGTTCAATTGCGGCAGTACCGCGCCCTACTCCGCTTGCCTGATGCGCTGTGGCAGCACGCGGATGATCATAACTTAACGGAGGGCGAAATCCGTAAATTGAGTGATTCAACCGTAACACGTGTTACGGTCCAGCGTGATGAAGTGCAGCCAAATCCGTTGGTGGAGTCGGTTAATAAAAAGCGGCGGGATAAGATTTGGGCTTATGCCCAGCAGCTGGATGTTCTGAATTCTACGGAAAAGAATAAAGCAATTGAGGCGATTGAGGCAGATTTGAAGTGGCTGGATAATCTGCGTCGAGCGCTTGAGCGACGTTAGAAAAAAGTGTGACTTTATCCCAAAGATACTTTTCTATGATTTTGCTCCCCCTCCCCCGTTGCGTGTATTAGTCCCTAACTGCGGGTTAAATTCCCCAGAAATTCCTCGAAAACAGGTCTCCCTGCCCTGAGAATGGGGTGGGGTAGGGCACATAGTATGATGTACAAGTAACTCGGCGAGAGTCGTTTGGGATATCCTTATCAAGAGTTTTATCATTGAGTAGAACGCGATTTGCGGGAGTTTTCTGCTTCTTGTGAATAGTTTAATGTGCGTGGGATTTAAACGCGGATAAGGCGGGTTCTCGTGCGAAATTGAAGGGGTTTCTAGCAAACGTAGCTTGCACCTTTTGGCGATTCACCGTATGATATGGGGGATTTTGAGAAAACAAAAGAGCCTGTATCTTGCGGATACAGGCTCAATAGAGGTGGTGTTCTTCGTCTATACGCAGATTGCTGCGCGAAGTGTTCTCTGTTGGGTGGTTTCAATCCTTTAAGGATTGTGCGCACCATTGCTTCGTTAATTCCGAAGCGTGATTCGCAACAGCTACTCTACATGCGAACACCCCATCAATCCCATTTTTAGTTTAGCGGCAATTGGCGAATTTGGCAATGGGCACCACCGGAAACGGGTGCTTTTTTATGTCGATTTCGCATGAAAATGGCCAAATTTCCCTTTATGATGTGGCCTGTTTTTACGTGAATCAGGGTTGGTCGGTGATCCCTTTATGTGGGGATTCGCGTCCTGACCGGCCAAAATCACCGCTCATCTCATGGAAAGTATACCAGCAAAAAACAGCGGCGACACATGAAATTGCTGGTTGGTTTGAGGAGCTGGCCGTGGGCGCATTAGGGATTGTGTGCGGCGCAGTTTCTCGTTTGCTGGTGCTTGATTTTGATGATTCGGATATGGCAGATGCATTTGCACAAATGCTTCCTGATCTGACACGCACATTCACGGTGCGCTCTGGTAAGCGCGGGTTGCCGCATTATTACTATCGGGTTGCATCTGGAACGGAGCTGTTCAGTAAGCATTTTTCTGGTGTGGATTTGTTGTGGAACGGTACTTATGTGGTGGCTCCACCATCGGTAATCGCTGATTCTGCCTGGAAAGTGGTGTGCGATGTGCATCCGGTGGAGCTTGCGCATCGTGATGTGGCTCGAATCCAGGCATTTCTTGAGGCCTATGCCTATCAGGCTGATGAAAGAGATACGGTTAAAGAGGCACTGAGTTTGTTTGAGCGACAGGTGTCTGGATCTCTGGGCACTGATCGTTATTCGGATGCGGCGATGTGTCGCTGGTATGGTGAGTTGGCCGTGCGTCATGGTCGCAACGAGGCCTTGTTTCGGGTGGCTTGTTTGATGCGTGACCGGGGTCATTCCAGAGATGCCGTTGTGGAAGTATTAGAGCCGCTTCACGCGGTGCAGCCAGCGCTTGGGCCGCATCATGCGGAAACCGTTGAACAACGGCGTAGAGAGGCTGTGCGTACGATTTACAGTGTTTTTGCTCGCCCGCCACGGGTGCGGTCGTTTGTTACCACGACCGGTGGGTTACCGAACACTGCTCGCGAAGCGCTGCTTAAGCAGGGATTGGTGTCGGTCGCTCGGGTGGTGGATGGTCTGCTGCTTTTGGGTGGTGATATCGGGCAACCTGTGACCGAGTCTGATTTGTGTGAATTGTTGCAACCTTGTGGGATTGGGCGACGCACGGTACAGAATGCGTTAAAAGCAGTGCTGGAAGGCGGTGAATCGATTTTTCAGGACCTGGGAAAGGGTTATGAAGCCCCCCTGGACCCCCCAATTCAACCGCATGCTTACGCTGAGACATATCCAAAGATTGATCGAACAAAATGCTTTTTTGTTAGGGTGACAAAGCGAGTCAGAACAGGTTGCCCACCGATCTGGTACAAGGTCCCGACGGTCTCTGCGTTGTGCCGGATGTTAAAAGTTTCCGCCTCGAGTAGCGATGCGCTGACTCGTGATGACCTTGCCAACGCGAAAACGTACCGGATGGCCTTGCAGCGCCAGTTATTCCGACGTCGTCCAGGGCAATATTCGCGCCGCTGGCTGGCAAAACGCCTGGGCATTACGATCCGTACCTGCCAGCGGTACGATCATGAGGCTGGTTACAGCGCGCGACCGATGTTCCGTGAAACACTCATGGCCTGGGCGGATGCACGGGCGTTACCGGGCGCGGT
>JAIOHN010000995.1 GCA_019912985.1 Anaerolineae bacterium
ATATACATGAAGAACGGCTCGGCAGCATGACGGTCGATGAAGTCGCAGGCTTCCGTTGTGACCAGATCCGCAAAGTAGCCTTCGTCGTCGTCAATCTGCGTGTTGTTGCGGAAGAACAATTTGCCGCGTTCCTGCCCGCCCCAGATACGCATGTGTGTAAAATGGTCGATCATGCCGTTGAGCACGCCGTAAAATTCATCAAAGCCGCGCTTGGTGGGTCGATATTCTTCACCGACACCCAGGTGCCACTTTCCCATCAGGCCAGTGACATAGCCCGCGTCGTGCAATATCTCCGGCAGTAGGGTTTCGCCCAGGCGCAGGCCGGTCTCCTCGTGCCAGGGGCGGATATTCGGTGTCCCGGTGCGCAGCGGCTGCCGCCCGGTCAACCAGGCGGAACGTGCAGGTGAGCATACAGGCGAGGTCGAGTAAAAGCTGGTGCAGCGCACCCCGCCTGCCGCCAGTGCGTCCAGATGTGGCGTGGCTAGATCCGGTGAGCCATAACAGCCAAGATTGGGATAACCGAGGTCATCCGAGGTAAACAGAATGATGTTTGGGCGATCAGTCATCAGGTTACTCTTCCATCAGGCGCGGCTCAGGAAAACCCTCCTGGCGCAGACGCAGCCCCACCTCATACAGCACTGCCGCGTCTTCTTCGTCGATACTACCATCAGGCAGCGGGCCAGTGTTCAGCAGCAGATTGCTGTTACGCGCGGCGGCATCTGCCAGCATCGCCAATACCTCTTCCACAGTATAGTGACTGCCGCTGTCGCTCGCATTGTAACCCCACTGTCGTGGCTGGAGCGTGGCGCACACTTCATTATGTTTATGCTTGTTGGAGTCCCAGGCGCGCTGGGCCACCGCCTGTTTGTCCGGGTCAGTCAGGCGATGCGCCAGTGACCGGGCAAGGCGCTCTGGCGAGGCAAAATCCTCATCACCATTGGCACCCTGCTTGAAAGCGATCAAGCACTGCGGTTGCAGCGAACGCACCAGCGCATAAGTTTCCTCGACTGGAAATAAATCCGGGCGATAGTAGTAACCCATGATCGGGTCAAACCACAGTCCGGCCAGCGGCCCATACTGGGTCAGCAATTCGCGCAGTTGTGCATGAACGAAGTCGATGTAATGGCGAAAATCGGCGTCTTTCTGAAAGCGATAGGAAGGCTCCGGCGTGTCGTAGGCCGGACGCGCACTGTCCCAGCCCGCATCACGCGAGTAGAAATAAGGATGCCGCCAATCGAGCGCGTAGCTGTAATAAAGGAAGAGGCCCAGCCCCTTACGGCGACAGGCTGCTGCCAGCTCACCAATCAAATCACGGCCGCAAGGCGAATCGACGCTGTTGAAATCGGTTTGCTCCGTGCGGAACAGGCAAAAGCTGTCATGGTGGCGGGCGGTGATGGTGATATAACGCATCCCCGCTGACAGTGCTAAGTCGGTAATGAAATTGGCATCGAAGGCTGACGCCGTGAAATCATCTTTCAGGCGTGAGTATTCCTCCACGGGGATCGCTTCCCGCAGCATGACCCACTCGCCCCGCCCCAGCAGGCTGTAGACACCATAATGCATAAACAACCCGTAGCGGGCATCACTGAACCACTGAAGCGCGGCAGCGTGTGGATTCTGGTTGTAGAGATCGGCATAGTTACTTAAATAGGATGGGACGCTCATGCGGTAATCACCTCGTTTACTGGAGTTAACGGGCGTTCGCCCTGGAGCACTGCCGCCACATTCCGGGCGCACAGATGCCGGGCTTCATAGCGGCTCTGGGTGGTGCCGCCACCGATATGGGGTGCTAACACGACGTTATCCATGGTGAATAACGCCGGATGCACTTCCGGTTCACGTTCAAACACATCCAGGCCCGCCCCGGCAAGATGTCCCGATTGCAGCACATCCACCAGCGCCGCTTCGTCAACCACAGGTCCACGCGCCATGTTGATCAGATACGCGCCGGGTTTCATGGATTGCAGGCGCTGCGCATTGATCAGATGATGCGTTTCCGGCAGCAGCGGCGTGTGAAGCGAAACAAAATCCGCTTCCGCCAGCAAGTCCTCCAACGAACGACAGGCTGGATCGTGATCTGGGACGCGGCGGGTATAGATCACATTCATACCAAAAGCACGGGCCCGCCGGGCCACCGCCTGACCGATCTGCCCATAGCCCACAATGCCAAGTGTATTCCCCGCCAGCAGCACACCATCCCACACCCCGGGTTCAAAGCGCTTCCACTCGCCACTGCGTACATAGCGATCCGCTTTGACGAGCATCCGCGCCACAGCCAGTATCAGCGCAAAGGTGCAGTCGGCAGTCGATTCGGTGAAAATGTTGGGGGCATTAGTGGCCCATACCCCACGTGAAGCCATCAGCTCCACATCGAAGTTGTTGTAACCCACCGCCACGTTCGCCACGATCTTGAGACGCGGTGCGTGATCGAGCAGTTCAGGATCAATGACCAGCTCACCCTGATTGATGATGCCATCCAGTGTGGGCGCAAGCTGTAAGACCTCGGCACGAGACATGATTTCAGGCGGCCCCTGAATCACATGCGCCAGCCCGTCCAGCGGTTCCAGCACGTTGGCCGGCACGGTGTTGGTGATGAGGACAGTAGGTTTGTGGCTGTTCATGGAGACACCTTCCGGATGAATGTCACAGGGAGCGATTTTAGACCGCGAAAAACGGTGTTGATCCATACCACATCAGCGGTCGCCAGTTGAATATCGCTCAGATGCTTCATCAGCGACTGGATCGCAATGGGTGCTTCCAACCGCGCCAACGATGCCCCCAGGCAGAAATGCGGCCCGTAGCCAAAGGCGAGGTGTTTGTTCGGCTCGCGGGTAATATCGAGCCGGTCAGGATCGGGAAAATGGGATGGGTCACGGTTAGCCGCGCCCAACATCTGCATGACGAGTTGACCTTTGCGAATGTATTGATCGCCAAGGATCACATCCTCGGTCGCAATACGGCGGTTGCGCTGGAAAGGCCCTTCATAGCGCAAAAATTCTTCGACCGCTGACGGTGCCAACTCTGGCGATTCACGCAGGCGCTGCATCTCACCCGGGTGCTGGATAAGGGCCAGCATCCCGCTGGCGATCAAGTTGGTGGTCGTCTCATGACCGCCAATCAGAATGGTCACGCACGTCGAAACCAGTTCTTCTTCAGTCAGCCGGTCGCCTTCCGCCTCCACTGCGACCAGGGCGCTGATGAGATCATCCTGCGGACTGGCTCGGCGCTGGCGGAAAATATCACGAAAGTACTGCTGTAATTCCATCAGCGCCGCCTGCGAACCAAGCAGCACTTCCGGCTGTGGTTTGGGTGTCGCCATGAATTCTACAATTTTGCCAGACCATGCCTTGAAACGCTCGTGATCTTCGAGCGGAATTCCCATCAGTTCGGCGATCACACGCACCGGCAGCGGGTAGGAGAAATCCCAGATGATGTCCATCTGCCCCTGGTCGATCACATCCCGAATCAGCGAGTCGACAATGGTTTCGACATAACCGGCCATTTTACGAATGGTGCGCGGGGTGAATGCCTGATGAACCAGCTGGCGCATCCGCGTGTGAGCCGGAGGGTCCACATTGATTAACCCCTGCGAGTAATGCCGGATGAGCGGTTGAACCTGCTCCCACAACGGCTCCGGTAAATCCATCGTGGCGGTCAGCCTGCCCAGGCTGGTGAAATGCTGGTAATCCTGCAAACTGGCGGTGATGTCATCGTAGCGTGTGAGAATCCAGCAGCCCCACAGGTCACTCCAGTAGACGGGTGCCTGTTCCCGCAGTTGGCGATACACCGGGTAGGGATTCTGTGCGTATTCGGGTGAGGTCAGCAGATGGTCAAAGTCCCCCATGAATACCCCTGCCTCTCTGCTGCATCAGTCTGTCCTTTCATAAAGATGATCGTCGGCGTCGATAAGCCGCCCATCCCCCAGCCGGTAGTGCACCGCCGCGCGGCTCAGCGGCTGGAATGGCGGTCGCTGGTCATATTCTGCCTGCCGCTGGCGGATGATCGCATCCCACTCCCCCGGCAGATGCGCGCGCAGCGCATCAACTGGCGCTTCTGGTGGAATCTCCGGCCATAGATCGTCCCATTCGTCAGGGTCGTTTTCCAGATCGAAGAGGCGCGGCGGCGCGCTCGGAAATTCCACATATTTCCAGCGCGCATCGCGCACCATGCGGAATCGAGTCTCCGTCCGCTCGCCAAGCATTTCCGAGAGCGCTGTGTGTTTTTCGCGGTGACCGCCGTTCAGCAGCCCCGTCAGGCTTTCGCCATCCAGTTTAGACGGTGGCGCAACCTCTGCCCAATCGCAAAATGTCGGGAACAGATCCACGAGTTCGACTGGTGCGTCAATCACCGCGCCGGGTTGGATGCCCGGTCCTGAGATGAGCAGCGGCACTCTGGCGGATGCTTCATAGTAGGTGCGCTTCCACCACAGACCATGCTCCCCGGCCATATCACCGTGATCAGCAGTGTAGACGATATAGGTGTTATCCAGGCAACCCGCCTGCTCCAGCCCTGCCAGAATATCACCAATGCAGTCATCCACGTAATCAAGCGCTGCGTAGTAACCGGCCAGTGCGCGACGGTGTTCTTCCGGTGAAAAGCGAGTCAGTCCGAAGTCATCGACGATAAAGCGATCATGCGGGTGTAATCCTTCGGGATAACCTTCGGGCAGCGGCGGCTGTGGCAGATCCATTTCCAGGTAGCGGCGGATGTAACGCTCCGGCGCAGTCAGCGGAAAATGCGGGCGCATATACGACGCACAGAAAAACCAGGGTTGGCGCTGGGTGTGATGATTCAGCAGCCAGGCAAGGCTTTCGGTCGTCACTACCCGGTCAGCCTGCAAGCTTTCCGGGATGGCTGAGGCCCCTGCGAACGGGAAGCGGCCCACTGCATGGCTGCTGGAACGACCGTCAGCAGTATCCGGCGGATCCGGTTGATGCACCGGAATCGTGGACTCGACCAGATCGCCATAAGGACGTTCCTGAAAGCCGTGCATCTGCTCTTCACCGCGAAAGTGCATTTTGCCGACGGCAGCCGTGGTATATCCCTGCTGCGCCAACCAGCGCGGAATGGTCATCCCGTGCAGCACGGAGCGGTTATCCCAGGCGGCACAGTGATGCGGATAGCGCCCCGACCACAGTGACATACGGCTCGGCACACACAACGGCGATTGACAATACGCCGCATCAAAGCGTGTGCTGCGCGCCGCCAGTCTATCCAGCGCGCGGGTTTGCACCTTATCATTCCCCGCAAATCCAGCGATATGTGGGCTGTGCTGATCGGTGAGGATCAGCAGGATATTTGGCGGCATCTATACCCCGGCTTTGTAATTGCCAATCACCTCGGACGTGCGGAGGTAGCGGTTATAGACGCGCAGCAATTCAATATTCCCCTGGAACTGCGGTGCGATGCTCAGCATTTCGCTGTCTGCCCGCAGTCGTCCCGATGGGCTGATCTCTTCGCCCTGATCCGACGATTTATTCCCCGGTGAGACAGAGCGATTGCCATCCTGCGCGCTGACATGGCGCAGCTGTGGGCTGAATCGTCCCCATCCAAACTGACGATCATCACCGCCATCACACAACACACCATCAATCACAAAGGTGATGATCTTGGGGCCACCATCCACCACTACAGCTAGATGGTGCAGTTTGCCTGTTTTCAGCATCCCGGGATCACTATTCCAGCGGCTTTCAGTGCGGCCATCATTCAGAATAATCTCGACAGTACCGCGATCAGTGGTTTGCAGCGCCAGCCCCTGTCCATTGGGAGCGCGCTTATCCAGAATCACCTGCCCGCCTTCCAGACTATCGAAGCGCAGCCACAACTCCAGGGTGAAACCGGCACGCAGATCCAGCTGGCCGTAGTCCGCACGATTGGCATCACGGCGGTTGAACTGCGGCAGCGTGGGAAGATCGACATTTGCGGGAATGTCGCCCTTCAGCTCAAGGATACAGCCCGCCTGGGCGACAGTGCCCCCCTCATCGAACTGCGCCCACATGCCTTCAAGCAGCGACTTATCGATCAGATGCACACGAGCCACATCCTTCTGTGTCTCGGTCAGGTAGTACTCGCCACCGTCTTCGACCAGATCAGGATAACTCATGCGCACATAGGTATCATCGTCGTATAGCGCGATCTCCGGCTGCGACCACTGAATCACGCGGCCTTCCGGCGTATCGACTTCCACACCGCCGCTTAGCCACACCGGGTTGCGATCCTCGTACCAGTTGCCGCCGTGATTGTGGAACCAGTAAATATAATTGCCATTCTCGCATTTCCAGGCGAAGTTGGCCGCGCGCGGGTGCTTCATCAGGCGGCCATTGGCATAAGCCTTATACTGCGGCTCGGTCCAGGTGTGGCCGCCATCGCGGCTGTAAGCAAAGGCCGGATGGGTGTCGATAGTGCGGTAGACGGAATAAAACGAACCATCGCTGAGGACGGAATAACTATGTTCTTCGGCAATGGGGCCACCACCGGGCGGGGTACGCAAACCGGCATCGCCATCCGGCAGGGTCTCCCAGCGGATTTTGGCGGGATCGCTTTCCGTCAGGATGTTATCACTTTTGAGCAATACCCCTTCAGAGGAGGTGAAGAACCCCTCACCAAAGCCGCCAACTTTATGCAGCGAGACGAAGGCCGCGCCATCATGCACAATCGGTCGTCCGACATTCCAGAAATAGCGCAGTTTGCCGCCATCCGCGTTTTCACGGTCAATCGCCATCTCACGGACGGGGATGTCGTAACGCTCTTCCGACCATGTCTGGCCGTGATCGTCGCTGTACTTGAACACAAAATGCCCCAGTGAATCGACGCGGTAGCATTTTCCTTCTTTATAAGGCGGGTTATCCGCTTTGACCCAACGCACATCGTCGGTGTTGTGATTGTAGAAGGCGTAGATGCGCCCAGAGGGGGTTTTAAGCAGCACCGCATAAGATGCTTCCACGCCTTCTGCGGGTTCCACTGCCACCGGCTCGGACCAGGTGCGGCCCTGGTCAGTGCTGCGGGTGGCGATCACATGCTGTCCCGAAGCCCCTTCTATACCGGAGCCGGTGGTCATGACACATAACCAGGCGTCGTCATCAGTTTTCACGACATAAGGCTGATCGCTGTAATGTTCGGTGGGAATATCCCACCCGGAGGAAAGCAAACGGTTATCAGTCATCATTTTTCCTAAAGTTATATTCCTTGAAGTTCTAGTTCGTTGGCAAAATGGCAGGCTGACAGGTGATTATCACCCACACGCGCCAGCGGCGGCTCCTGCTCGCGGCAGATTTGCTGCGCATATTTGCAGCGCGGGTGGAAATAGCAGCCTTTGGGTGGATTGGCAGGGTCGGGCAATTCGCCCTCCACGACGTTGTCAGCGGTCAGCGGTCGGTCAGGGTCGGGACGTGGAATGGCGGAGAGCAGTGCTTCGGTATAGGGATGCTTGGGCATACTGAACAGCGTGCGTGTATCCGCCTGCTCGACAATCTTGCCTACGTACATCACCGCCACTTCATCCGAGATGTGCTCGATCACGCTCAAGTCATGGGCGATAAACAGGTAAGTGAGGCCCAGTTGATCCTGCAAGTCTTTGAGCAGGTTCAAAATCTGCGCCTGTACCGAGACATCCAACGCCGAAACCGCCTCGTCGCAAACGACCAACTGCGGGTTGATACTCAACGCACGGGCGATGCCGATGCGCTGGCGCTGACCACCGCTAAAGGCGTGAGGATAGCGCTTCATATACTTCACACCCAGCCCGACCAGTTCCAACACGTTTCGAACACGGTCTTCCAATTCCTTACCACTCGCCATTTTGTTGATGCGCAGCGGCTCGCTTACGATGTCGAACACAGTTTTGCGCGGGTCGAGGCTGGAATAAGGATCCTGAAAGATCATCTGGATGTGTTTGCGATAAGGACGCATTTCACCGCGTGAAAGCCCGGCAAGGTCAACGACCCGATCATTCTGATAAAAGAGAATCTCGCCACCGGTTGGCTCAAGCGCACGCAGCACGCAGCGTCCCAACGTGGTTTTGCCAGAACCGGACTCCCCCACCAAGCCCAGCGTCTTCCCTTTGGGAACAGCGAAGGTGACATTATCCACCGCACGCACATGCCCGACCACACGCCGCAAAAGTCCGCGTTCGATAGGGAAAAATTTGCTCAAGTTATGGATTTCTAGCAGCTTGTCAGTCATGGATTTCACTCATACAGGACACAGTTGACAGTGTGGCCGGGTTCGATTTCGGTTGGGGGCGGCATGCGCGCGTCACAGCGGCCAGGGATAAAGTGGGCGCAGCGGCTGGAAAAGGGACAAATATCCGGCGGGTCAATCGGCACGGGGACCGTCCCATCAATCGTCGCCAACCGATCACCAACCGACTCCCCGAATTTGGGGATAGAGCGCAGCAGGCCCTTAGTATAGGGATGCTGTGGATTTTTGAAGATCTGGCGGACGCTGCCATACTCCACCACTTTCCCCATATACATCACCGCCACTTCATCAGCCATGTTGGCGATCACGCCCAGGTCATGAGTGATGAACATGATCGACATGCCGCTTTCCCGCTGGAGCTTTTTCATCAACCGCAGAATCTGCGCCTGAATGGTGACATCGAGCGCGGTGGTTGGCTCGTCGGCAATCAGCAACCGGGGCTTGAGGATCATCGCCATGGCGATCATGCTGCGCTGGCGCATCCCGCCGGAAAGCTGGAATGGGTATTCATCAATCCGGCGATCAGGAGCCGGGATCCCAACTTCATCCAGCAGCTCAACTGCCCGCTGGCGCGCCATCGCTTTCGATCTCTCACCATGAACAAACAGCGCTTCGGTGATCTGGTTGCCGATCGTATGAACCGGCGAAAAGGCCGTCATTGGCTCCTGGAACACCATCGCAATTTCGCGCCCGCGAATCTCGCGCATGGTTTCCCCGTCAGGGTCCAACTGGCCGATGTCGATCACACCTCCATTGTCGCGGTGCAGCAGGATTTCCCCGCTGACCGTGCCCGGCTTGGGGATGATTTGCAGGATGGACTGAGCAGTGACGCTTTTGCCACAGCCTGACTCACCCACCACCCCGAGTGTACGATTCCTGGGAATAGTGAAGGAGACATCATCCACGGCTTTGAGTGTGCCTTCTTCCAACTGGAAATGCGTGCGCAGATTTTTAACTTCGAGCAACACATCCGACATAGCTAAAGGTCCTTATAGGGGTCCGCCGCATCGCGCAGGCCATCCCCGATGAAGTTAAACAGCAGCACCGTCACGATGACGAACAACGCCGGGGTTAACATCCACGGACGCAGCGCCACATTCGAGATATTCTGCGCGCCTTGCAGCAGTGTCCCCCAACTCACCGCAGGGGCGCGGATGCCCAATCCGAGGAAGCTCAGCGCGGTCTCACCCAGGATCATGTTGGGGATTGCCAGGGTCAGGCTGACGATGAGCAGGCTGATATAGGCGGGCAGCAAATGGTCAAAAATCACGCGCAGGTCACTGGCCCCGGCAATGCGGGATGCCATGATGTAGTCCTGTTCGCGCAGTTCCAACAGCTTGGCGCGTACCAGCCGTGCCAGACCCGTCCAGGTCAGAATGGACAGAATGATGGTGATGGCAAAGTAGGTTTGAATCACCGGCCAGTTGATGGGAACGATGGCCGCCAGCGCAATCCACAGCGGAATCTGCGGGATGGAGCTGAGGATTTCCGTAATGCGCATGATGATGATGTCCACCGCTCCGCCGTAGTAGCCGGAGATGCCGCCGAGAGTCGCGCCCAACGCGAAGCTCAGGAACACACCGACAAGGCCGATGGTCAGGCTGATGCGGCTGGCCGCCAGGATGCGCGAGAACAGATCGCGTCCCAGCTCATCAGTGCCAAGCAGGAAAAGCTTACCTTCGTTGACACCGATGAAGTGAATATCCGTCTCAAACAACCCCCAAAAGCGATAAGACTCGCCGCGTACAAAAAACTGAATCGGGTGAATCTCCTCTGGGTCAGCTGTATAAACCCGCTCAAAGGTGTCCAGGTTGAGTTCAAACTTCAGGCCATAGACAAACGGCCTGCGCAGATTGTCATCTTCATCGACCACACGAATTGACGTCGGCGGGGTGTTCACAAAGCCGCTGTGTTGGGTGAGCGGGTCATACGGAGCCCAGAACTCATACGTAAACGCAACAAAGTACATCGCTACCAGCAAAAATAAGGCCAAAAAGGCGACACGATGGCGTTTAAAACGCCGCCATATCAACTGTCGCTGCGAAGCGATGTAGTAGCGGTCGTCAAATTCCTGGACAGCCGATGACTCTGAGGCCAGACTGCCGAGTGTTTCTTCAGACATCAGGTAGCGCCCTTTTCCATACGAATGCGGGGGTCATAAGCGGTCAGCGCGATATCGGCCAGAATGACACCAGTCACCGCCAGAATACTTTGTACCATCAAAATGCTGGCTGCCAGCTCCACATCTTCTGAGAGCAGCGCGCCGAACAACAGCGGCCCGAGCGTGGGCAAATTCAGCACGATGGCCGTGATGGTTTGACCGGAGATCAGCGCCGGGAGGATATGGCCGATCGAGCTGACAATCGGGTTGAGTGCCAGCCGCACCGGGTACTTGAACAGCAGCTTGCGTCCTGGTACACCTTTTGCCCGGGCGGTGACGACATACTGCTTGCCCAATTCGTCCAGCAGTGTCGCGCGCATGGTGCGGATCGTCCCGGCTGTTGAAGCGGTCACGATCACGATGACGGGAATCCAGAGATGGTTGATGAGGTCTACAATTCGAGCCAGTCCCCAGGGTTCCTTTTCCATACCGGGCGAATACAACCCGCCAATGCTCAGCCCAAAATAGCGATTAAACAAAAACAAAAGGATGAGCGCCAGCAGGAAATTAGGCGTCGCCAATCCAATAAATCCAAAGAATGTCCAGAAATAATCCCCCACGCTGTACTGGCGAACGGCGCTGTAAATGCCGATTGGGATTGCTGTGGCGTAGGTCAACGCCAGTGCCAGGAGCGACAGCAGGACTGTCGCACCGATGCGCTCATTGATGAGGTTCAGAACCGGCACACCAAGCAGCGACATGCCCATCTTGCCCTGAAAGAAGTTTGTTAACCAATCAAAGTATTGCACATAGAGCGGGCGATCCAACCCATATTGGGCGCGCAGGGCAGCCTCTTCCTCCGGCGTGATCACATCACCTTCAGCGCTGCGGGCCGCGACGAGGCGATCAACCGCGTCACCACGTGGCAACTGGATGATGGCAAAGATAATGAAACTGATGATCACCAGATTTAAGAGTGCATAAAATAACCGGTGAATCATGTACTGGCTAAAGTTCATAATGGCGGCCTTCTACAACAGGGGTGCAGCGCAGTGTGGCCGCACCCCTGGCATGTAGTGATTATTCAGCGAAGTACCACTGTTCCATATGGAATGGTGCGTAGAAATTGGTATCCGACGCGAAGAAGACATCTTCGGTTGGTACGTTGTGCAGCCGGTTCGTGTAGATCAACGGCAGCGGTGTCAGACCAACCGTCGGGATGATCGGCATTTGCTCTGCAAAGTAGGAGAAATACTCACTGCCGACCTCAGCTGCTTCTGGCGAGTCGCTGGGATACTGGCTGAACTCATTCCACTTTTCATTCAGCGCTTTGATCTCATCCGGGGGTTCGATGCCTTCTGCACCTTGAGATGAAATCCACAACGCCCATTGAGGTGCCCAGTAGTGGCGGCTGCCATCATTTACAGCGAAGTTATCGGGTGTACCACGCCCGAACAATGTGGAGCGCTCCAGATGCCAGGCAGTACCCATCGCCGTGTTTTCTTCACGATACTGGTTCACGAGGTCTGGCGAGCTTTCCTGGCAGATGAGTTCAACGCCCACCGCACGCCAATCGGTAGCGATCAACTCGCAGCCCTGCATGTGCTGTTCCAGGCCCTGCACGATGATCGAAACCCGGTTGCCGCCTTCGGTCAAACGGAAATCATCGCTGTCACGCTCGGTAATGCCCACTTCGTCAAGCATGGCATTGGCGGCATCCGGATTGTATTCCAGATACTCGTTGTACCAGGCATCGTCGAACCAGGGCATGGTTTTCAGTGGGGTTGCCGGATGAATTTCACCCAGGCCAAAGAACAGAATATCGTTGATGGCATCGCGGTTGATCGCCATCGACAACCCGGCCCGGAACGGCTGGGACTGGAACAGCGTATTAAATTCAGGGTCAGGGTAATTCTGGTTGAAGTAGATCGAAACTGCTGATGATTGCAGTGAACGCGCGATGTAGGTGGTGTAATTGCCGGCTTCTTCACCCTGGCGGAAAAGCTGGAGATCAGACGGGCGGGTATAACGCACGCCAAAATCATACTCACCAGCGGTCAGCTTAAGGGCATAGAGTTCCTGGTCACTGGCGCGAGTCACTTCCATGTAGTCAATATACGGAAGCTGGTTGCCTTCCGAGTCAACCTGGTGGAAGTATGGATTACGCTCCATCAGGATGCGGTCGCTGGCGATTTCAATCGGAATCCAGCTGTCCATATAAGGGCGATCCAGCGGCATCGAGGTCGGCTGGTAGCACTGGCAGCGGCGGGCGTTGAACAGGTCCACCCATGTCTCGAAGCCTTCTTCTTCAGCCAATGCCTGAGCGCCTTCGGTGTAACCCGCATGGAACTGCTTCAGGTAGTGCGCTGGCCCATAGAGAGCATTGTCGCCGGAGAAGTGCGTGCGGCCAAAGCTGTCCATCGCGATCGGGTATGGGCCGCCGAAATGGTAGGTAAAGGTGGTCGCATCAGTCACTTCCAGCGTGGTCGGCTGGCCGTTAACGGTCCAGAAACCGCCTGGTCCAGTGGGGCTGATCTCTTCATTATTGAGGACATCATTCCAGAAGAAGGCGATGTCATCAGTGGTGAATGGTTCGCCGTCCGACCACTTCAAGCCATCACGCAGTGTGATCGTCAGTGAACTGTAGTCATCCGACCATTCCCAACCTTCCGCCAGGTCAGCCTGATACTCGCTGGCGGTGAAGTTGTAACGGAACAGGCCAGTGTGACGCATACGCAGCGCTTCGTCCAGACGCTCGCCGGTATCGCCCACATGCAGCGTGCCACCATATTGACCGATTTCGTCAACAACCGGGATGACTTTGGGATTGGAGGGAAGACGTTCTTCTACAGGAGGGAGATCACCAGCATCCACACGCTCTTTCAGCATTGGTGATTCGCCATAGGTTGCATCTTGCGCGCTGAGACTGGAACTAATGAGAACAAGCAGGATTGCCAACAGGCCGATTAAACTTAATCGGTGGATTTTCTTCACTTTTCAAACTCCTTAATATCAATAACTCTCGTTCAGGTGAAACAGCTCAATAACGTACCCCCTAGCCACTCCTTTCTGGTATATGGTATACCAAGTTCATGCAAAAATATATGAACTTATTTCCGAGATTTCAGCACACCCAAAGCGCGCTGACGTGAGTTCTCCATGTGCCGTTCAATACTCTGACAGGCCCGCGCACGCTCACCGGCATTAATCCAGCAGACCATGTCCCGATGCAGTTCCAAGGTTTCCCGCCAGTCGTAAAACTCGGCGGCGTTCGCCATAAACATAAAGATCGGCCCCATCATCGAAAGCAGGGATTTCTCCAAATGCTGATTGTTAGCCTGCTGCCAGATCAAGGTGTGACCTTGCAGGTCGGCTCGTGCAAACGCCCCATGATCTTCATTGGCGACAGCCGCTTCCATCTGCCGCAAGGCGGCTAACTGATGCTCTTGATTGGCTGGATTCGTGTTTTGTGCTGCCAAATCCACCGCCAACCGCTCCAATACCAGCCGAACCTGATGCATCTGGTCAATATCCTGCTCGGTCAGGTTGATGACATAACGCGCATCGGGCTTGCTGACGATCAACCCTTCCGCTTCCAACTGCATCAATGCATCACGTGCAGGCGCGCGGCTGATGCCAAGCATCTCAGCGACTTTGCGCTCCACAAGCTTCGACCCTGGCTCGACTTTGCCACTGATGATCGATTCGCGAAGCAAATCTGCTGCCTGATCCTTCAAGCTCACACGGTCAAGCTTTAGCGCAAAACCGTCAAGCGGCGCGTTGTCGAGTTCCTTCATAGCCAAGGTTGCACCCTGCTGGTATATGGTATACCAGATAATATCCGTAATAGTCTACCTTGTCAAATTCTCCTGAGCAGGTTGCACAAAGCAATGACGGTGATTCATCTATACGCCCCCTGCCCCATAACCAAGCTCGAAAAAAGCGTCTGCAAACTCCCTCACCGAGACTACCCCCAGGGAGGGTGACAGCCACCCCGGGTGGTGGCGTACAGTACACATGACAACGCAAGGAGGAACAACGACATGGATACAAATTGGTACACAGCACAGCTCATTTACCACGGACGGGTGGAAGAAGCGACACGCAAACAGCAGCATCGTGTAAGCACCTGGCAGCTCTACAGCCAACCCAAATCACGTACCTGGCAGCGGGTGTGGAAAACAGTGAAGCGTCTCAGCGCAGTGCCCAGGCGGCCCGCACGGCGTTCGGTCCCCCGGCACGCTTAGCAAATAACCAGAACCCTGCGTGTATAGAGGGAGAAGCAAACTCATGAAAATCCGAAAGCAGGTCACGCTGAACCCAGGCAAGGACTATCACTGCTACACCGGCAATGTTCAGGTGCATGTCGTGGGTGGCCGGGCCTGGGTCACCCTCAACGGGCGAGACTATTACCTGCGCCAAGGGGAAGTGATGACATTCTCTCGTGGAAGACATCCAATGCTGGTTTCGGGGATTGGCACTGAAAACCTGATCTATGAGGTCGAGGCAGTGCCACACCCCACCTGGAAACGTTCGTTTATCCGCGTATGAACCGCAGCGGGAGTCTTCAGAAGGATGCTGCACGAAGATCGCTCGAAAATCAATCGCACCGCTAGCTGCATTGATACTGACACGCCTCTGATCCACACGCAGGAGACGGTGCGATAAGCTCCTGATACCGGGCTTTGCTGGCCCGGTATTACCAGATTATCTCAAGATAACCCCTGGATACTAACTTTAGTTAGAAGACACTTTGCGCGTTTTCTTTATCATGAAACAACACATGGAGGGAGGAAACTTGCGGATTGATGCCCCCCTATTGGCATGTGGCCATTCGCAGATCAGCAGCGAATTGGACAAAGACTACCGCTCAGGGTGGTGACAGCCACCCCGGGCGATCCATACGATAGCAATACAGGTAAGCAGTAACGGAGGAAAGACACATGCACAGCCTGGATATTCTCGAATACGGACATCAGATGGTGCTCAACGCCGTCTCAGGCTTCACCGAGCACCAAGCGACCAAGCCCGGCGTTTGCGGCGAATGGTCTGTCAAAGACATTCTCGCGCATCTCACGTCTTACGAAGCCGTGCTGGTTGATGTACTGACCAGCCTGACCGAAAAGACATCCACACCGGTCATGGACCGCTGGATTGTGGACAGCATGACCTTCAACGATGTCGAAGTCGCGCAGCGGCGATATATCCCGATGGAGGATCTCATCGCCGAATACCGTGCGTACCACGATGTCGTGATTGACCAACTGCTTAACACGCCAGAGGACAAGCTGCGCGAGGCGGGTGCCCTACCCTGGTATGGCGCTGCCTACGATGTGGAGGACTTCATCGTCTACGCTTTTTACGGTCATAAGCGCGAACACTGCGCCCAGATCGAAGTGTACCGCGACCGAATCGCAAAAATCGAAGCCATGTGGGAAGCGCAGCTCGACTGCTAAGCCGCCCTCTAATCAAACGAGAAAGATGAGGCAACAAGTCAACTCATGAATCGCAAGCAAATCGCACTCCTATTCGTCGTTAATCTACTGCCCTACATTGTGGGCAACGCGCTGGTGACATTGCTGCCGCTCTACACCCAGACTCTGGGTGCAGATGCGACCGTCACCGGCTTCTACATGGCAATCGCCTTCGCGATGCTGGCCTTCAGCACGGTCGCCAGCGGCTGGCTCTCCAAGCGGTTCGGGCGGCGCAGGTTGTTCATGGTGCTGGCCGCCGCGCTCAGCGTACCCGCTGCATTGTTGATGGGTGCGGCGCAGGACATGATCCAGCTGGTGTTGGCGACTGCCCTGCTCTGGTTCCTGTTCGGCATCGGCTCGACAATGGTCAACATCCTGGCCGGGTTGTCCACCGAGGGAAAATATCGTGGTCGCGTCTTTGGCCTGCTGAATGTCACCGTCTTGCTGGCACAGGTCATCGCTGGCACGGGCGCTGGATGGATTATTGACCGCTGGGGTTTCTCGGCACTGTTTATCGCTGCTGCCATCATTTATGTGCTCCTTGTTCCGCTGACCATGCTGGTCAAAGAACACGACGAACCTATGAGCCGTCCTGTCTCCGCACAGAGGGTTGCAGTCCCGCCTGCGGTGAGCATCAGCCTGCCATTCCTGCTGCTGTTGGCCGCCGGGTTAGCCAGTTTCAGTGCCACTTTTATGGTGAACATGGTGCGCGTACTGGCAATGGATGCACAGAACTTCAGCGCCAGCGCGATCACGAGTGTGATCGCTATCAGCGGCTTCATCAGCATGCCCCTGCCCTTGCTCAGCGGTTGGATCTCTGATAGGTTGGGAAGACGGTTTACATTGATCGCCTGCTATGGATTGGTCGCTGTGGGTGTGGCAATGCTCATCCCCGCCTCCGCCCTCTGGCATTTCTGGATCGCGCAGGTCTTTGTCTCACTCATCAACTCCGCTCAGTCTGTTGGCACAGCGCTAACCGCTGATCTGGTGGAGCCGGAAACCCTGAGTGTAAATGTCGCCCGCTACAGTGCCATTCCCTGGGCCGCAGCAGTCATCAGCTTTACCTTCAGCGGCTTCGCGGTCGATCATCTGGGGATCGCGCTGACCCTGGCGATTGGCACAGTGCTGGCGGTGGTAGCCATCCCGCTGGTTTATCTCACGCGGCGTTCTCAGCGCCGTCCTGCATACGCTGTTTAGATCATGGAGGCACTCATGGATAACCCACGACTACTGGCGATCCTGGCGCATCCCGATGACGAAACACTTGGATTAGGTGGCACCCTGGCGCACTACGCCAGCCAGGGTGTCGAAACTTTCCTGCTCACCGCCACTCACGGTGAGCGCGGCTGGTTCGGCCAGCCCGAAGAAAATCCTGGTCTGGATGCGCTGGGGCGACTCCGCGCTGATGAACTGGCTGATGCGGCGCAGGTGCTGAAGCTGAAAGAAGCGAACTTTCTGGATTACGTGGATGGCGAGCTGGACCAGGCCGATCCTGACGACATCCTGCCGCAGATCGTGACTCACATCCGGCGGCTGCGCCCACAGGTGATTATCACCTTCGATCCCTACGGCATCTACGGACATCCCGATCACATCGCCATTTCACAGTTCACGACCGCAGCGGTCGTCGCCGCAGCCGACCGTGATTATCCTCATGGTGGGATGCCGCACCGCGTCGACAAGCTGTATTATCGTGTCGCGACCCAAGACGAACTGGAAGGTTATCAGGCGGCGTTTGGCGATCTGGTCATGGAAATTGATGGCGTGGAGCGGCGCGCTGCTCCCTGGGAAGACTGGGCCGTGACCACCCAGATCGATACGCGCGCCTATTGGAAACAGGTCTGGCAGGCGGTCTACTGTCACCGTACGCAGCTTCCGGGTTACGAAAAGCTGCTCAACATGCCCGAAGCACAACAAAAGCGGCTGTTCGGCCTTCAGACTTTTTACCGGGCATTCAGTTTTGCGAATGGCGGTCGTCAGATCGAAACCGACCTGTTCGCCGGGTTAGCTACTGTGATGGCAACTCCAGATCTACAATCAGCGCGGTAAGCAGTGTTTCAAGGTCAATCTCCTGACCGCGCGCCACTGCCGCATTGTAGACTGTCGGGTCCATTTGACCGCATAATTCCAGAAGCGACGACTCGGCGCGAGCGCGGTCTTCGCGTTGGGTGACCGGATGATGCTGGATCAGTGTCCAGATTTCCACCGCGCGAGCGAGATCCCCATGCTTATACAGGCAGTAGGCCAGACTGTTCAGCGCCATTAAGGCAACCGGTGCCACATGCAGGCTTTCGGCCAGCTTTAACGCTTCCATATAACAGAAGCAGGCATCGATAAAATCGCCTTCGTCGGCAGCTACCTCCGCCAGATGTGATAGATTACGGATCATAAACAGCCGATTATTGTTTTCGCGGTTGATCATCAGGCTGCGGCTCAGGAGCTGGCGGGCCTCGTCATATCGCTGTTGATAACGTGCCACCAATCCCAACTGGCCGAAGGCCCCGGCGATGACAAACTGCTGGCCGATGCGCTGACCGGTGACGAGACTGCTCTGATAATAAGTTTTGGCCGCTTCCAGGTCACCCAGCTCACGGGCAAGCTCACCCAGGTTGATCAACGCCATTGACGCCTGCATGTGATCACCAAGCTCACGCGCGATAGCCAGTTGGCGCTGTAAATGGGCTTTGGCCTGATCAAATTGCTCACGGCTTTTCTCAATCAGGCACAGGTTGCCCAGCGTCGCCGCCAGAATCAATTTGTCGTCGTGGCGCTCCGCAATTTCCACGCCCTCATTCCAGTAACGTTCAGCTTCGTCTGTGTCACCATGCATCAGCGCAATGTTACCCAGCGACAGCAGCGGCATCCCTGTTTCACCTTCGGCACCAGCCTCCTTGAACAACTCGATGCTTCGCCGGGCCTGTGCCTCGGTCTGGTCGCCCAATCCTACCCGAAACATAAAATTGGTGCGCCGTGCCAGCAGCCGTGCCAATGTCAGCGGATCTGTGACATGCTCCGCGGCCAGCAGGAACAGCTCGTTGCCCTCCTGCCAGCGTCCACGAATATCGAAGAAGTACCAGGTATCGACCAACTCTTTCAGCAGCATATCCTGGCTGGTATCCAGGGCATGATGCCATGCGGCGCGGATATTCTCAAATTCACGCGCGATGACCTCCAACGCTTCAATCTGCTGCCCCTGTTCCAACGCCCTGCCCCATCGCCCGGCAAACGCCGCATAATAAGCACTATGCTGTTCAATCACCGCTTCACGATCCGCCATCTGCTGAAATTTCTCCGCTGCATACTGGCGCAGCAGCTCGTGCATGGCATAGTGGGCATCAGCCAGATGCCACAACAGCGATTTATCCACCAGCGAGGTCAACATGCGGGTGTTGGTCCCCGTGACAGCCTGCGCGGCTTCACGGGTGCAGCCCCCGCGAAAAACCGACATCCGAGCAAAAGCGATTTGCTCGTTGGCGGAAAGCAAATGCCAGGAGCGATCAAAGACACTGCGAATATCGCTGACGCGGGTTTCCAGAATATCCAGGCCCTGTTGAAGCTCTTCCAAAATTTCGGAGAGTGAGAGCGACCGCACCCAGCCAGCCGCCAGCTCAATGCCTAACGGCAGCCCTTCCACCAGCTTGCAGATGCGGGCGATCTGGAACAGTTCATCGCGGTCTGGCTCGAAATCAGCCCTCACCCGGCTGGCGCTCTGGATAAAAAGCTGGACCGCATCATAAGTCTCGATGGAATCCAGCGCTTCACGCTCTGGCACCGGCATCCCGCTCAGGTGATAGACCGCCTCGCCATAGAGACCTAATATCTCACGTGAGGTCGCCAGCACGCGCACCTGCGGCGCGTTTTCCAGAATACGCCCGACAATCGCCGCCCCATCCAGCAGATGTTCAAAGTTGTCGATCAGGAGCAGCATCTGTTTGCGGCTGAGGTAATTGAGTAACTGCGCCTCAACATTATCTTGCAGCGGGACATGGAGTGCAGTGGCAATGGCATTCACCACGGTATGCTGCACGCTGCCGCCATCCGCCTGGACAGGGGCCAGCGCAATGAGGAATACCCCATCACGATAATCCCCCAACTGATCGCGTGCAACCTCCTGCGAGAGTCGAGTCTTGCCCATCCCACCAGGGCCGATGATGGTCACCAGCCGAACTTTAGGGTCATCAAACAATGCCGAAAGTTCCGTCAGTTCCTGCGCGCGTCCCACAAACGGAGTCAGATTCGCGGGCAGATTGGTGAGTTCGTCAGTCGCATCCAGCACGGAGTCGGCTGTTGCCGCATCGGAATCCAGCAGGCCAAACTCTCGTGCCTGAGCGACTGCCAGTGTGCGGCTGTGGACCCCGAGCTTGCTATAAATCTGCTTGTTGTACCAGCGAACGGTATTCATGGTGATGTAAAGATCGTCGGCAATTTCGCGGTTCGATTGCCCCTGAGCAATCCGTTTCAGGATATCCAACTCGCGTTCATTAAACGCATCCAGATCTTTATTCCCGGTCATCCTGCTCCCCCTCTCCTGCCCTGGCTTAATCATACCGAAAACAGGCTATATCGAGCAATCAGCCAGGCGATTCCGTCTCGCGCAGCCCCAGCTTGCGGCAGAGCGCGGCCAGCGTTTCCTGCTCCTCGGCGCTGAGCACGCTAAATTCCTCCACGATCCCCTGGACATGCTGGTCGAAAAAGCTCAATAGCAGCGAGCGGCCCGCATCGGTAATACACACCTGCATGTAACGATTGTCGAGTGGGTCACGTGTGCGTGCGATCAAACCGCGCTGTTCCAGCTTCTTCAACACCACCGAGATATTGCCGGTACTTTTCAACAGCTTTTGAGCCAGATCACGCTGCGAGAGCGTGCCTAAAAAGTGCAGCGCTTCCAACGTACCAAACTGGCTGATGGTCAGGTCGTGATCGGCGAGATGGGCGTTGGTGTGCGTCAGCACGGTCTCGGCAGCACGCTGGAGTTTGATATAGGTATTGAGCGCCCGTTCTTCTTCGGGTGTCCCCTGGTATTTCGTGGGCATGGCGTTTTCCTTACTACTTCAGGAAGTTTTATATACTTCTTATTCTGCTCAGTTGACAGATTAATTATACCAGTTTAAACTGTTCATTGTAAAATAGTTCAAGTTCAAACTATTTACGTAGTTGGGCCACAAAGCTCAAAATGGGGATAAGAATGGCAATCCAGGGAATTCACCACATCACGGCAGTGACCGGCGACTTGCAGCGCAATGTCACCTTCTACACCCAGGTGTTGGGTCTGCGGTTGGTGAAACGCACCGTGATTCAGGAAGAGCCAACCACCTATCACCTGTTTTACGGCGACCGGGTTGGCAGCATCGGCACCGGTCTGACCTTTTTCGATTGGCCGCAGTTCAAACCGCACCGTCACGGCGCACGCAATGTAAACTGGACGCTGCTGCACGTGCCTTCTGCGGCGGCGCTGGATTGGTGGGCGCACCACTTGCCAGCGCATGGGGTCGAGATTTGGCGCGGTAGCAATCACGAAGGTCGCGACGTGCTGACATTCACTGCACCGGATGGCCTATCCCTGGCATTGATCGCTGATGCCAGCTCAACACCCTATCAACATTGGGACGCCAACCCGGTCCCGGAGTCCTACGCGATTCGCGGCATCCACAGCGCGGAGCTTGGTGTGCGCGAAATGAGTGAAACCACTGCGTTTTTGCAGACAGTGTTTGGTTACAATGTAGCAGCAAGTGATGCGGATTATACGCGGTTGGTGTTGGACAACGGCGGCCCAGGACGTGAACTCACCCTCGTCCACGAGCCAGATTTCGGCTTTCGTGGTGTTGGCAGTGTTCACCACATCGCGCTGGGGATCGCCCCAGAAGACTCGATTGAAAGCTGGCGCTCCCAGTTGATTGAGGCTGGCTTAGAAGTGACTGACGTGATCCGCCGCTACTATTTCGACTCGATCTACGCCCGCATTCCCGGTGGTATCCTGTTCGAGTTAGCGACTGTCGGGCGCGGCCTGGCGGTCGATGAAGATGAAGCAACCCTGGGGCAGCGCCTGACACTGCCACCATTTTTGGAACCACAGCGCGCACAAATCGAGGCGCAGCTCAAGCCATTTCCAACTTTGAACGCAATCTCGGATCAGTAAGGAGAACAATTCATGAACCTCAACGGCATTCATCATGTGACAGCAGTTTCCGGTGAAATTGGCCGCAATGTCGATTTCTACACCCGCGTATTGGGCCTGCGGCTGGTGAAAAAGTCAGTCAATCAGGATGATGTG
>JAIOHN010000996.1 GCA_019912985.1 Anaerolineae bacterium
ACTGGCTAGGGTCGCTCCTCATTCAAAACCGAGCGCAATGTGTGAGTGTCGATATTGCCCCCACTGATGACGGCCACTGTCGGACGGTCATCCAGTTCAACCGCACCACAGCGCAATGCACCGACACCGACCGCGCCGCCGCCCTCGACCACACAGCCGCAGTCAAACAGCAGCCAGCGAATCGCCTCGGCAATCGCTTCCTCTGGCACCAGCACCACCTGATCGACAAAGCGCTGTGTCAGGTCAATTGTGATGGATTTCAGTTCAATGTCGCCGGAGAGGGCTTCGGCCAGCGTATCCCACACCTGGGGATAACCGGTGTCATAGACCAGGTTGTACATCGTCGGGGCGGATTGTGCGCAAACACCGATCACTTCGACAGATGGCTTCATAGCCTTGATCGCTACCGCAATGCCCGATACCAACCCGCCACCACTCACCGGCACCAGCACACGCTCCACTTCCGGCAGTTGTTCCAGGATTTCCAGGCCAATCGTCCCTGCACCAGCGACCACTACCGGGTCGTTGTAAGGCGAAATAAAGACCAGATCGTCATTTTTTTCCAGGCGGCGTGCTTCTTCTTCCGCCTCATCATAGGTATCCCCAAACAGCACCGCCTCTGCGCCAAAACGCCGTACCCCATCCACTTTACGTTGCGGTGTATGCTCCGGCATGAGCACGCGTGCTTTTGCGCCCAATAGATAAGCAGCATAAGCCACGCCCTGCGCATGATTACCGGAAGAGCAGGTCACAATGCCTTTGTCACGCGCTTTGGCGTCCAGCGCCAGCATCGCATTCAGCGCACCACGAATTTTAAATGAATGTGTTTTATTCGTATTTTCCAGTTTCAGCCACAAACCCGGTGTGGGTGATTGCTCAAGTGGAGTTGGTGTCACGTAAGGCGACAGACGATAACGCGCCAGCGCAACATCCGCCAATTGAATCATAGTTTTATTCTCCTGAAGAAGCTATCTAATCATTTCTATTGTACTTGCCAGAGATGCAGGCGTGAATTCGGAAACAATTACATTTGCATATTAATAAAACCTCAGTAATATTGGGGTAGTGTCGGCTGCAAAGATAAGAACCAATATGTTCCCAGTGACAGACCCGCATACCCTGCGGCAGCAGACCTACGCGGACGATGAAGCCTTTTTCATCCGCCGGGGCATCCACGAGCAGTACACCGTACCTAAAGTAGATTTTCACCAGTGGGTTTTGCGGCGCATCCAGTGGCATGGCGATGAACGTGTGTTGGATGTGGGCTGCGGCCCTGGCGTGTATAGCACCGCGCTGGCTCAATACCAACCCAACGTAAGCTATTACGGGTTGGATTTTTCGCCTGGAATGCTGACCAAGCACCCGATGCGCCAATCCGTTTCGGTTGGGGATGTGCAGGATATTCCCTTCCCTGCGCATACCTTCGACGTGGTCATGGCTAATCATATGCTCTATCACGTGCCGGATATTGACCGGGCGATTCAAGAGTTCCGACGGGTGCTCAAGCCGGGTGGCGTGCTCATCACTGCTACCAACAGCATCGAAAACATGCCACAGTTTCGCGAATTGTACAAACGCGCGCTTCTTGTCCTGACCACACCGGGCAAAAAGATCACCGTTCCCCTACCCAACAGCCACTTATTTACACTGGAAAGCGGCACTCGCAAGCTGGCGAATTACTTCTATGCGATCGTGCGTTATGACCTGCCGGGGACATTCGTTTTTAGCGAAATCGAGCCGGTGATTGCCTATTTGGAAAGCACCCGCAGCCTGCGCGAACCACAGCTCCCACCCGGCATCTCGTGGGAAGCAGTGATGGCCGTGGTGCGCGAGCAAATCAAGAACCAGTTGAATTATGTGGGTGAGCTCATCGTGCATAAGTTGACAGGGGTGCTGGTGGCGACTGATCGGGGTGATTTCATCAGCGACTTTCTAGAGCACAGAGAGTAATTTAAGTCTCTGCCGGGCGTTCCTGTTCCTCCCGCGCCCCGTAGAGGCCGATCAAGGGATCGAAACGCACGCGCCGGGTCCGCTCCATCTCCCAGCGGTTGCCATGGCGCGTAATGATTTCCAGATACTGGCCTTTTCCAGTGCCTATCGGCAGCACCATGCACCCGCCATCAGGATGCATTTGCAGGCGCAGTGGGCCGGGTAATGCGGGGGCAGCAGCATTCACAATAATCGCATCGAACGGGGCCATATCGAGCAACCCCTGACTGCCATCACCGATGTGCAGATCCAGATTATCACAACCTAACTTTTCGAGAATGACGGACGCGCGGTCGGCCATGTCACCATGCCGTTCAAGCGAGTAGACCTGCCCGGCAAGCTCACATAAGATCGCCGTTTGATAACCGGAACCGGTACCCACTTCCAGCACCCGCTCATCGCCTTCCAGGTGCAATGCCTGTACCATGAGCGCCACCACCAACGGCTGCGACATGCGCTGTTGATGCGGCAAAGGCAGCGTGCGGTCGGTATAGGCGTGGTAGCGATAAGAGCGATAAGGCAGCAGCGCGAACTCGTGACGAGGGATGCGGCGCATCGCCTTCAGGAGGCGTTGATCGGTAATCCCATGCCCTAAAAGCTGGGTATTCACCATGTGGTCACGGAGAGCCTGAAACTGCATCATCTCAACCCTTTTTCTCTCTTAATATCAGTATGGAGGAAAACGGGGGTTCACGCAAATTGGACGGGAGCGATACACTACAAACAGCGTTACAATAGAATCCTGAGTTTTTAGTTGGAAGAGTGGAGAACCATGAAGGTAGTTCGATTTACCCACCGAACCCGAACCCAGCTGGGCATGCTGGATGACGAGAAAATTTACGCCCTGTCTGGATCTGATACGATGTCAATGATGGACCTGCTGCGGCGCGGAATTACCCCCAATCGGGTCAGTCTGAGCTTTCCACTAGCCGAATGCGAAATCCTTGCGCCAGTGCCACGTCCCGGCAAAATCATCGCCATTGGCCGTAACTATGTCGAACATGCCAAGGAAACCGGCAGTGATGTTCCTAAAGCTCCGATCATTTTTGCCAAGTTCCCCAGCTCGATAATCGGTCCTGATGAAACCATTACCTGGAGCAAATCCATCGCTCAGGAAGTCGATTGGGAAGGCGAGCTGGCGGTGGTCATCGGCAAGCGAGGCCACAACATCAGTGAGGACGATGCCTACAATCACATCTATGGTTACACCATCGCTAATGATGTCTCTGCGCGTGACCTGCAACTGCGCGTCGACACGCAGTGGACACGTGGCAAGAGCCTGGATACCTTCTGCCCGATGGGGCCTTATCTTGTCACCCGTGACGAAGTCAAGGACCCGCAGAAGCTCAAAATCAAGACGATGGTTAACAACAAGACGATGCAAAACGGCAACACCAAAGACATGATCTTCAGCATCGCCTACCTGATCTCGTACTGTTCGCAGATGTTCACCCTGGAGCCTGGAGACATCCTGCTCACTGGCACGCCACCCGGCGTCGGTGAAGGCATGGACCCCAAGCAGTATCTCCAGGATGGCGACATCGTCAAAATCACGATTGACGGCCTGGGCGAACTGAGCAATCCGGTCAAAGTAACCGACTAGCCACTTCAGGGGCGGTTCACTGCCGCCCCATCATTTTTCCTCACACTTCAATCCATTGGATAGAGACTGCACCCGCCATCGACTGTCAACACGGAACCGGTCATATAGCTGGACGCGGGGCTGCACATAAACATGAAAGCATTAGCCACGGAATCCAGCGACTGCATGTGGCCGAGCGGGATCGCCTTTTGCGCGCGGGCGCGATAACTGGGGTCAGTATCCCACTGATTCTGTGCCATGCCTGCCGCCACGATCCCCGGTGCGATGGCATTGGCCCGCACACCCTGACCGGCCAGCTCACGAGCGAATGAGCGCATCAATTGATTCATGGCGGCTTTGCTGGTGTTGTAAGGGCCAATCTCCGGCCACGGTGTTTCCGCGACCCACGAGGTGGTAAAGATCAACTGTCCCTGCACTGCGTCCTCAATCATGGCCCGGGCCGCTGCCTGACCGAGCAGGAAAGCGGTTTTGACATTGACTGTCATCACCTGATCCCAATCTGCAGGCTTATAATCCAGCAGCAGCGCCGGGATCACCATCCCCACGTGACACAACGCGGTATGAACTGGCCCAAAACGCCCGCGTGCCTCCGAGATCATATGCGCCACTTCGTCAGCTTGAGTCAGATCGGCCTGCGCGTAAAAAAAGTGATCTGTCGGCATGTCACTCAAACGCGCCGCCGCTGTGATCGGATCGAGCACATCGTTTACCGTGACATTGGCTCCATGCTCAATCAACTTCCTGACAATACTGAGTCCCAATGCACCGCAGCCACCAGAAATAACAATATGCTGGCCTGCCAGCGCGTCGTCACGAAAGGTCATGAATAAGTCTCCCAGACTGGTTCACCGGATAATATACGCCGGATTTGCCCCGGAAAGCGCCTCCGGCTGAGGGGTTTGCCAATAAACGCATCAAAACCTGCGACCTGACATTTGGGAATCGCGCTGTCCGCATCCTGTGCGGTCACTGCCACCACACGGGATGTTTTCAGACGTTTGTCAGCGCGAATGGCTTTCAGCACTTTGTAGCCGTCAGATCGCGGCAGCATAAGATCGAGAAAAATAATATGAGGGGCTGGCTGCATCGACAGCGCCATTTCGACCACGCCTTCGCCTGTCACATTAATATAAGTTTTAATCCCCAGATAACGCATCATCACCCCAATAATTGCCACCCCACCGGCCTCATCTTCCACAACGAGAGCGCTGATTTGGGTGAAATCAATTTCGTTCTGTGGCATAGTAATTTCATTATAGCCGTTTACGCAGACCCAGAACAACAGTACACTGAGCATGGGAAAATCGCTTGTTGATGCCAAAATCAGGCTCCAAAAACGACCTTCACATACTGTAATCTATCGAGCCAACCCTTTTGTGTAAACCAAAGGGCGATGTATAATTTCGTGCGAGTTTTCAGCCGGGGGAAATGAGTGCCAATCCTCAAAGACAGCGAATTAGATATTATTAGTCACAGCGTGGAACAAACCCAACGCCTGGGTTCGCGACTCGGGAATTTATTGCTACCCGGTGATGTCGTCTGCCTCTCAGGGGATATGGGCGCGGGCAAAACCATGTTTGCTGCCGGTATTGGCAAAGGCTGGGGCGCAAAGACCCCGGTGACCAGCCCCACCTATAATCTGGTCCACGAACATCGGCGTGACAAAGACAAACAGCGGCTTTTTCACCTGGACTGCTACCGTCTGGAAACCATCGCCGATGCGGATTCGATTGGGCTGGATGACATCTTAAATGGGCGCGGGCCGATCATTCTGGAATGGCCGGAGCATATCGAATCGGTGCTGCCCGAAGAACGTGTATGGATCGAACTGCGGATACTGGAACCGACACGCCGCAACTTTGTATTTAACGCCACCGGAAAACGCTATGAGGAACTGGTCAAACAGTTCCGCGAGGCGGCGTTTGGTATTTGAGCGATGCTATTAGCAATTGATACAGCCACACACATCATGAGCCTGGCGCTGCATGACGGCCTGGAACTGCGCGCCGAACAGACCTGGCATACCGCCAACAATCATACGGCGGAGCTGGCTCCTGCCCTGCGGGTGCTGCTGGAACGCTGCGAGGTCACGCTCGATGACCTGACGGCGCTGGCGGTTTGCAGCGGACCGGGATCTTATACGGGCCTGCGTATTGGCGTCTCACTGGCAAAGGGAATTGCTTCCGTTCACAATCTGCCGCTTATCGGCGTGACGACGCTGGATACGCTGGCCGCCGCACATCCCTATTTTTCCGGTCATGCGCTGGTGCCGCTGGTCGAAGCGGGCCGGGGGCGCGTGATCGCGGCCACTTATCACTGGCGGCAGGGTACATGGACCCATCGCGGTGATGCACACATCACAAACTGGCAGGCGCTGCTCCAGAACATCGACGGTCCCGCCTACCTGACCGGCGACATTGACCCAGAAGGTTATGAAGCGATCCGTGAAGCTCAGGCACAGCAAATCCCGGTCAAGCTGACCCCGGCAGTCTACCGTCTGCGGCGGTCGGGATTCCTGGCTGAGGTCGCGCTGGCCCGCATGGAAAAATTCGGTGCTGATCATTTCGATCCGGCCTTACTGGTGCCGGAGTATGTGCAGTCCAAAGACATTCCCTCATGAGCCAACTCTTGCTGCGCTACATGCAACCTGCTGACATCTCGCAGGTCGTGGTCATTGATAATCAGTCCTTCGACCCGCCCTGGTCTGCCCGTTCGTACACCTACGAAATCAGCGAATCCAGCTACAGCCACATGGCGGTGTTGATGCAGGATGCGCCGCCCGCGCAGCCGCCAGTGACAGGCTGGAAACGCCTGTTAAAGGGATTTGGCACACCTCATGTAGAAGGCGATCAGATTGTCGTCGGTTATGGCGGCTTGTGGAACATCGTTGACGAAGGACACATCAGCACCATCGCCACCCATCCCGCCTGGCGCGGTCACGGCTACGGTGAAGTTCTGCTGGCAGGCATGGTACGACGGGCGATCACCTTAAAGGCGGCGTACATCGTCCTCGAAGTGCGTGTGAGCAACCGGGTCGCGCAGAATCTTTACACCAAGTACGAGTTCCAAACCACGGGTGTGAAAGTCCGTTACTATCGCAACAACAACGAGGACGCCTATGAGATGCGGCTGGACCTGGATAATCGTGAGATGCTGGCACGCTTCGATCAGCGCTTTGCCGAAATTCAGGCACGCGTGCCGTTTATCGACCAGTACACAGCCGTTACCGGGCACTAAGGCTTATCACTGATGACCACGAACACGGACGCATTCTGGGCCAGCTATCTCGCCACATTACCGGAAGATCATCCCCATCAGCAGGCCACTTACAGTGCGTGGCAGTTTGGCGACAATCCCGAACTCGCCAATGAATTGAGCCAGCTAGTGCTTGCAGGTATCAAAACTGGCACGGCCTCCCTTATGTGGGAATACGATACGGGAGACGAACCGCTGCCACAACCCGGCGACCTGAGCATCATCCTGGATGGCGCGAACCAGCCGCTGTGCATTATCGAAACCACCAGCATCGACATCAGACCATTTAACGAAGTCACTGCCGAGCACGCTTACAGTGAAGGCGAAGGCGACCGCTCACTGCAAGACTGGCGCGACGGTCACTGGCGCTATTTCGGGCGCGTTTGTGAGCATATCGGGCGCACAGCTACCGAGACGATGCCAGTGGTCTGCGAGCGCTTTCGTGTCATCTTCCAGGGCTAGGCAAGTCTCCACACTTGCGGTTCCCAAGCCTGACTATAATGAGTGGGAGCGCCAACGACAGAGGATCAACATGCACATCTTGATGGTGACATCTTATTTTGAGCCGGATTCGGGGGCAGCAGCGGTCAGGTTATCGCGATTGGCACGACTGCTGCACAGGCGAGGCCATGAGGTCACGGTGCTGACGACACTTCCCCACTATCCCGAAGGTCGCATTCAGGAAGGCTACCAGGGTGCCTGGGAGGTTGAGGAAAATCGGTCAGGCGTCCGCGTTATCCAGACGTGGCTGTGGGCCACCCCAAGCGCGCGCATCAGCCGCAAATTCCTGAGCCAGATCACGTTCATGCTGACCGCAGCACTGCGCGGCCTCCGCCTGCCCCGTCCTGATGTGATATTCATCGAGGCACAGCCGGTATTCACCTGCATGGCAGCAGTGTTCATCGCTCGAATGCTGCGTGTTCCCTATGTGATGCATGTTTCTGCGATGTGGCCGGAGCACCTTCTGAGTGTCGGCGCACTGACGGAGGACCATCCCGTTTATCGTATCGCGCGTGCCGTGGTTGATGAGATGTATCGCGGTGCAGCGGCGATTTCCACCCTCAGCCCCAACTGGGTTGATGACATCCAGCGCTATGTCGGCCCACGTGACGCCGTGCAGTTTATTGATAACGGTGTTGATCTGGAGCGCTTTCATCCTGGTCTGGATGACCGTTCATTCCGCGAAAGACACAATTTGCCCCTGGATAAGCGGTTGGTGACGTTTATTGGCACCTTTGCCACTCAATACGATTTTGAGGTCATGTTCGAGGTGGCGCGCCGCCTGACTGATCACCCTGACGTCCTCTTTGTCTTTATCGGCGGCGGCAGCCAGAGCGAACTGGTCGAGCAGCAGCTTGCCAGCGGCGAACCCGCTAATCTGCGCTGGCTTGGCTTGATCGACCGTGAAGAAATCCCGCAGGCATGGGCCGCCTCGCAACTCACTTACCTGTCCTTCCGCGACCAGGATCTGTATCGCGGCACGATCCCCGGCAAATTCTTCGAGGCGATGGCCTGCGGTGTCCCTATTGCTGCCGGTCTGGAAGGTATCGGCGGGGAAATCCTGCAAGCAAGCGGGGCCGGCATCGCTGTGGACTTCGCCAATGCCGACACACTCACCGACGCGGTGACACGCCTGCTTGATGATGCGGACTTTCGCCATCAGTGCAGCGAGGCCGGGCGACGTTACGCGGAAAGCCACTATGATCCAGAAGTCGTCGCTGCCGCCCACGAAGCGGTTCTGCTCCAGGCTGCCCGTAAAAGTTAACAGGGTAATAGATCTGACTCATAAGCCTGCAATCGCTGCTTACTTACGCTTCCACTTGCCGTCGCTGCCCTTTTCGTAATCTTTTTTGACCGCTGCCCAGGCGACTTTATGAGCAGTTTCCTCGCGGCTGGCATCACCCCGACGATCATCAGGGTCTTTATACTCATCCCAGGCGCTGTTATACGCCTCCTGGTAAATCTGCTGGGCGTGCTTGGGCAGGTTGTCACGGACACTATCCGGTAAGTCACTCAGAGTCTTATATGGCATTAGTTGCTCCTTCTAACCATTTACTTATTGAACGCATCATCCATCTACGTAGAATTCCACGTATACCCTTTTAATCGAAAATATCACTGATGCGCGGGGACTGGATGGGTTGAGTAGCTAAATCTTGTTACCCAGCAGACCTGTTATTTTGTAGACCTCAGTCTTGAATGTGCATTGATTATTTAATGGGAATCCATCGGCCTAACCAAAAGGGCAGGTCAAAAGATTACAGGGCGCTGGTAGAATGTTTGGGCAGTTTATAACAGAACTCTGGTGATAAATTCAGCAATTATTAAGAGGGATTTATCATAACTCTGCGCAATAATGTGATAGAATCTATGTGAAATTGGGAACAAATTGGCAATCCTTATGAATTCGAACGGGCATCACACACCCACCTCTATTGTGCAAATTCGCAGCCTCTCCAAGATTTATGAGGAAGGTGGGCGTCAGCGTGCGGTACTTGATGCCGTTGACCTTGACATCAGCAAAGGTGAGTTTTTCGTAGTACTGGGCAAGAGCGGCAGCGGAAAAAGCACCTTGCTCAATCTCATCAGTGCGATTGACCGGCCAGACGGTGGAAGTATCTGCATTGATGGGACCGAGATCACCGCGCTGAACGAGCGGCAGCAAACACTTTTCCGGCGCGATCATATTGGCATTGTCTTCCAGTTCTTCAATCTCATCCCCACACTGACGGTGCTGGAAAACATCACCCTGCCCGCAGAACTGCGCGGCATCAGCCTCAGCAAAGTTGAAAAGCAGGGCAGAGCGTTGCTTGAACGCGTGGGACTCGCAGGGCGTGCAGATACATTTCCTGATAAACTAAGTGGTGGTGAACAGCAGCGGATTGCCATCGCGCGAGCTTTAATCCAGGAGCCAGCATTAATCCTGGCAGATGAGCCAACCGGCAATCTTGATGAAGACACCGGGCAGCAAGTTTTGAAACTCCTGTTAGAATTAACTCGTGAAGCAGGTAAAACTCTTGTTATGGCGACACACAGCCCGGAGATTATTCCTTTCGCCGACCGTGTGTGCCGTATTCATGAGGGTCAACTCGTGATCACAACGGATCGCCAAGCGCCTGTTTTGGTAGGCGCAAGATAGTTAAATTAAAGGATTTCATTGTAGTTTGGTAACAATGGGCGATACAATAAACCCTAAGAGAGCGCTACACACTGTGTACGCGAAAGGTGAAAGAGACGATGTCTGACCCTGATCCTGCTGCCGTAAAACAATTCTTGTCCGAGCTGCGCGATTACAATAAGGAAAAGCGCCGCACGGCCGTGATGAAATTGGGCATGGTGGGTGGCGACCAGGCCATCCTCGCGCTTATTATGGCAGTTAAGAACAACAACGAGGATCTGATTGTACGTGGCCGGGCGGCCCTGATGCTGGGCAAACTGGGTGATCCACGTGCCGTAGACCCCCTCATCCAAGCATTACACGCACCGGGGCATCAAACCCCGCTATACGCTGCGCAGGCTCTGGGTAAACTGGGTGACCGTCGCGCAATCCAGCCGCTGTTAAACATTGCGATGAACTCAAACGATAAAGTTCGCGAGGCCGCGCTGGATTCGCTTAAACGGCTGGGTTATGAAGACGAAAATGAACCCGGGTCCGATGAGTCATTAGAGACTGAACCTACCCCAGAACTGTAACCGCGCAGTCGACACAACACACATTGAGGGGTACGTGCATAGCGTACCCCCGGTTATAATCCCCTTGTATAAATTCTAACCTATCAATATCAAGCGCTAAATTATTGATGCCGCTTATGAGGCGCTTATCCAGTCTTAAGACCATATTTCAGGCATTTTGTGTAAAATTGCACAAGTAATCCCGCAAACTACCAGGATTCGTCATGATTCAACCTGTGCTCCTGCGTCTGGCCCGACGGTATATCAGCCGCCGCTTTCTGCAAAGTCTGCTGTTTATTGTAGGGGTGGCTCTGGGGGTGGCGATGGTGATCGCCATTGACCTTGCCAACAGCTCCGCCAGTCGCGCCTTCAGCCTCAGCGCCGAAAGTGTGACCGGCAAAGCCACCCATCAGATTACGGGTGGGCCAAGTAGAATTCCGACAGAACTCTACACCCATCTGCGGGTCGATCTTGGCCTGCGTGATATCGCGCCTATTGTCACGGAATATGTGCGCGGGGTGGATCTGGGCGACCAACCGCTGCGCCTGTTGGGTGTGGATGTTTTCGCAGAGCCACCTTTCCGCAGCTATTTGCAAACGGTGGAAGTTGAAGGCGAAGACCCGCAGAACGCTTTCGATGCGCTGGCCGCCTTTATCGCGGAGCCAAACACCGTGCTGATCAGCGAAACACTGGCGAAGCGTTTTGACGTCCGGCCCGGCGATACGATTATCCTGCGTCCTGGCGAAGCCCAGGTCGCTGTCCAGGTAGTTGGCCTGCTGCAAACCGATGATCGGGTCAGCACCCAGGCCATTGATGATCTGGTGCTGACGGATATTGCTACCGCCCAGGAGATCGTCGGTCAGCCGGGGGAAATTACCCGCATCGATCTGATTCTGCCTGACGATTACGACATCAGCCAGATCACGGCGCTGCTGCCATCCGGCGCAGTTTTGAATACTGTTCAGGAAGCCAACAGCACCCTCGGCCAGATGACCGCCGCTTTTGAACTGAACTTACAGGCCCTCAGTCTGCTGGCGCTGGTGGTAGGCGTATTTCTCATTTACAACACTGTGACTTTCAGTGTGGTGCAGCGCCGCCCGGTGATCGGCACCATGCGCGCCCTGGGGGCCACCCGCAGCCAGATTTTTGCCCTTATCCTGGGGGAAGCCTTTATTATGGGGCTGGTTGGCACCGTGCTTGGATTGGGCCTCGGTGTCATCTTTGGGCGCGGCGCGGTGAGCCTCGTTTCACAGACCATCAGCGACCTGTATTTCACGGTGAATGTGCAGAGCATCACTGTTGCGCCATTTACCCTGGTGAAAGGCGCTGCCATTGGTCTGTTGGCGAGCATCATTGCAGCGGTAGTGCCGTCTTATGATGCCACCCGCACACCTCCGGCGGGCGTGCTGCGCCGCTCCGATGTTGAACAGCAGGCCATGAAACTGGTTCCATATATGACCCTGGCCGCAGTGGTGCTCAATATCGTGGGCTACCTGCTGCTTCAGATCCCAACCCAGAATATCATCATCGGCTTTATCGCCTTATTCGCGATCGTACTGGGCGGTGCCTTGTTCACGCCTGCGATTCTGCTGCTGTTCATGCGGCTGTTTACCCCCCTCACCAATCGCCTGTTCGGTGTCCTGGGGCGCATGGCCCCGCGCGCCGTGACCCGTTCACTCAGCCGGACATCCATCGCAGTCGCCGCGCTAACAGTCGCCGTCAGTGTGATTGTCGGCGTCAGCGTGATGATTGGCAGCTTTCGCAACACGGTTGGGGATTGGCTGGATACTACCCTGGGCGCGGATATTTTCGTCTCGCCGCCGCTGCTGACCGCAAATCGCGCGCCGGTGGATGTTGATCCTGCCATTATCGCTGAAGTCCGCCAGTTAGATGGCATTGAAAAAATCGTGACCTCGCGCTCGGTGAGTGTGAATGCACCCGATTACCCGGATATGCTGCCGGTTAACCTCAACGTCGCCGATGGTGAAGTGACCGCGCGTCCGCGCAGCTTCGCCTGGAATACTGCCGGGGATGATTACTACGCGAAATTAACCTCCGGCGATTACGTCATGGCCAGCGAACCCTTTGCTTTCCGACGCGATATTACCCAGGAAAATGACAAACTCACCTTATTGACCGACCGGGGCGAAAAGACATTTACGGTTCTCGGCGTCTACTATGATTATTCTACCGATCAGGGGGCGGTGTTTATGGCGGATAACATCTACCACCAGTATTATGACGATCCGTTTATCTCGGCGTTTGCCCTGTTTCTGGAAGATGGCGTCGATACCCAGGCGATGATTGACCGCCTGGAAACCAGCGTGCTTACTGGCACCGACCTGAACGCGCAAGCCAACAACGAACTGCGCGCCGGGGTTTTTGAGGTCTTCGAGCGCGCCTTTACCATCACCATCGCGCTGCGCCTGCTGGCGACTCTGGTGGCGTTCATCGGCATCCTCAGCGCCTTGATGGCTTTACAGCTTGAGCACACGCGTGAATACGGCGTGATGCGCGCTACGGGGATGACTCCGCGCCAGTTGCAAGGATACACGCTCATTCAAACAGGGTTGATGGGGACGACTGCGGGAGCGCTGGCGCTACCCATCGGGCTGGTGCTGGCACTAGTGTTGATCTATGTCATTAATGTGCGCTCATTCGGCTGGACCATGCAGCTGGTGATTTTGCCAGGAGAATTCGCTCAGGCATTTGCGGTGGCAGTGGTCGCGGCACTGGCCGCTGGCCTTTATCCCGCCTGGCGTTTGAGCAAACTGGTCACAGCGCGGGCGCTTCGTGCGGAGTAGGTAAGCCTGTTATAACATCAAAGGCGGCCAGTTGGCCGCCTTTGGGTTTAGCTAATATTCTGAGAGTCTATTCGACCGAAAAGGAGAAGGGGGAGGAGAAGGTGCTCCAGTTGCCAGCGGCATCCCGCGCCTGCACCTGCCAGTAGTAGGTCCCTGCGGCCAGTGCATCTCGCCTCGGGATCCGGTACGATACCCGCCGCGTCTGCACTTCCAGCAGTGGTGTCGTGAAATCACTGCTTGTGCTCACCTGGATGCGATATTCCTTCGCCTCGCGCACCGACTTCCACCGCAGCACCGGTCGCGTGTTCCGACTGCTGCTGCCATCATTCGGTCGTTGCAGCTGGGGGGCCTCTGGACTCACCGTGTCCACCACGAAGCTCCGTCGCCCACTCCAGCGTGTCTCCACCTCCAGGTAATTCACGGCCCGCACCCGCCAGTACCAGCGTCCATCGGCTAAGTCACTTGCTGGACTGTAGGACAGCCCATCGACACTGGCGCTGATCTCTGGACTGCGGAACCGTGCGTCGTCGTCGATCTCGATCTCGTAGGTGAAGGGATCACCTGCCCCG
>JAIOHN010000997.1 GCA_019912985.1 Anaerolineae bacterium
TCTATGGTGCTTCGGGAAGTGTCGGGACTTTCGCGGTACAGCTTGCTAAATATTTTGGCGCAGAAGTGACCGGGGTTTGCAGCACCACGAATCTGGAATTGGTGAAAATGTTGGGAGCCGATACCGTCATTGATTACACCAAAGAGGATTTTACCCAAAACGGCGAGATCTATGATGTCATTTTTGACGCAGTGGGCAAAACTCATCTTCAGGTAGTAAAGGCTCGCTTAAGGAAGCAGGACGCTACCTTTCCGTTAAATCCTCGACAAACGAAGAGACGGAGAATCTGATTTTCCTCAAAGAGCTTGCTGAGGCGTGGAAGATACATGCGGTCATTGATAGACGCTACCCGTTAGAACAAACTGCCGAGGCACATCGGTATGTCGAAACGGGGCGCAAAAAGGGCAATGTCGTCATTACTATAGCGCATGATTGAATCCCCGAAACGTGTGTAAAATAAGAGAAGCGGCACTTTTGCACCGCTCCTGTCTTACACTGTATGGTGCTTAGAACGGAATATCTTTCCCGTTCTCCGGTTCGTCGCTCTCCAGCCGATCCAACAGCACCAGCCGATTCGCATCCAAATCCAGACTTGCCTGCGGTGCGCCGCTCTGGTTAACCCACGTGCTCGGACGCTTCATAAGTTTGGATATACGATATACTTGCACCATGATTACGCCTATTCTATCGACTAAACTTTATATTCCTCCGCCTCGGAATAAGATTGTCATCCGTCGCCGTCTGATTGATCGCCTGAACGAGGGACTACATGGTAAGCTGTCTCTCATCTCTGCGCCGGCTGGGTTTGGGAAAACCACACTGGTTAGCGAATGGATTACCGATTGCAGCCGCGCGACTGCCTGGCTGTCGCTGGACGAAGGGGATAACAACCTCACACGCTTTCTGACTTACGTCGTCGCTGCTGTGCAGACAATAGCACCGAATATTGGCGAAGAGGTATTCGCTGTACTCCAATCGCCTCAGCCACCGCCAACTGAAGCGATTTTGACAGCGCTGCTTAATGAAATTGTCACCTTCCCAGATGATTTCTTCCTTGTGCTTGACGATTATCATCTGACGGATGCCAGACCGATTGACGACGCGCTTATCTTTTTACTTGAGCATCTGCCTCCCAGGATGCATCTGGTCATCACGACCCGTGAAGATCCAAATCTGCCTCTGGCGCGGTTACGCGCACGGAGGCAGTTGACCGAGCTGCGCGCCGCTGACCTGCGTTTTGCGCCGAGTGAAGCGTCCGCTTTCCTCAATCAGGTGATGGGGCTTAATCTCTCGGCGGAAGATATTGACGCACTGGAAACCCGCACTGAAGGCTGGGTTGCCGGACTGCAATTAGCGGCGATTTCCATGCAGAGCCATCAGGACGTTTCCGGATTTATCCGGGCATTCGCCGGCGACAATCACTACATCGTGGATTATCTGATTGAAGAAGTTCTTGCCCGCCAGCCTGAACCTGTCCGCAACTTCTTACTCCAGACCGCCATTCTCGACCAGATGACTGGGTCGCTGTGCGATGCCGTCACGGGACAGCAGGAAGGCAAAGCGCGGTTGGAAGCCCTAAATCGAGGCAACTTCTTTCTCATTCCGCTGGACGACAGGCACCACTGGTATCGTTATCATCATCTTTTTGCCGAAGTTCTTCGTATGTACCTGATGACGGAGCAGTCCGACCAGGTACCTGGATTACATCTGCGCGCCAGTGATTGGTACGAGCAGAATGGCTCGGTGGCTGACGCGATTCGCCACGCGCTGTCCGGCAAGGATTTCGCACGCGCGGCGCGTCTCATCGAGATGGCGATACCCGAATTGCGGAGGCTTAGACAGGAGACCACCATGCTTGGCTGGCTCCAAGC
>JAIOHN010000007.1 GCA_019912985.1 Anaerolineae bacterium
ACTATGAGCAGGTCCATAAGATCGCGGACGGCATGATCACACCGGAGCAATTCGCCCAACAGTGGCGCGATCTACTGACCGAAATACAACTGCATCACGTGCTGGCCTGGGTGGGCCTGGCTCCCATCGAATATAACCCGGCGACAGTTGAGGCACTGAAAGAATTCAATATCCACGTACGGCAAATCGCGGAAGCCCTGCGTGTGCCTGTGCTTGACATGATGCAACATTTTCCGCCGCCGCAACCCGTCCCAGACCGCCCGCCACTCAACCTGGGGACAATTAACCTGATTGGCAAACGCACCCGCAACAGCTGGTCAGATTACGAACAAGCACGTCAGGAAGGCAATTTCACGTTCACCTTCGATGGTTTACATTTGACACCAGAAGCAGCAGTCAAATTTGGCAAGATCGTCGCGGATTTTATCCGTCATCAACTGTGATCACGCCACGAGTACTTTCTGACAAATTCCTGAGATTTTTTCGGCACCGGCACTAGATCAGGTACAATAGTTTTACTCCAATTTGCGAATGATCAGGTGAGACATGCTGAGAGGAATTTTCAACAAAATCCCCCAATCAAACAGCACGCTGCTGCGTCAGGCCAAAGAAGGTGACAACGAAACCGCACTGGAAGCCCTGGAAAGACTGCGCGAAAAAGGCGGCACCAAAGATGGCAGCCTTCAAGGTGCGGATCTGGCTAATGCCAATTTGCAAAATGTCCGGCTGGCCCGGGCCAACATGAGCGCGATAAATCTGCGGGAAGCTAATCTGAGCGGTGCCTATTTCGGTGCGACCAACCTTCAGGCTGCTAATCTCGAAGGTGTTAAACTCCAAAATGCCAATTTGTGCGATGGGTTGTTAGTTCAGGCCAATCTCATCGGCGCAGACCTGAGCAGCGCCCATCTGGCAGCGGTGAAACTGCGTGGAGCCAAGCTGTGCGGAGCCAATCTTTACGGAGCCAATCTGTGGGGCGCACATTTGCAGGGAACCGATCTGACCGGCGCGAATCTCACTGAGGCCAATCTGGATGCCGCCAGGTTTGATCCACAGACCATTCTGCCGGATGGCACCCCATGGTCTGAAGAAAGCGATCTGGCGCGCTTCACTGATATGTCGCACCCGACCTACTGGCGCGGTTAACAGAGTGTCCTACAAATTGGACTCCATAATCTAACGTCTATTCGAATTTTGCATCTCCATAGGCTAAAATAACCTCATAGAGAAATTTCATATGAGGAGGTCTTTACCTTGCATATTGTTGTGTTTACCCGCAGCACGCCAGACACTGCCGCGAAGGTAGAAGTCGGTGCTGATGGCAAAGTCACCTGGGGTGATGTCGCTACCGTGGTGAATCCCTGGGATGAATACGCCATGGAAGAGGCGATTACCCAGGCCAAAAATCATGGTGGCAAGAGCGCAGTCATCGCAATTGGCCCGGAAATGCACAATGAAGCACTCAAACACAGCCTGGCAATGGGGGTCGATGAAGCCATGCGCGTCTGGGACCCGGCGCTGGAAAGCACGGACAGCCTCGTCTACGCGACCGCTGCCGCTGCTGCTGTGAACAAAATTGGCGATGTTGAACTGGTGATTTTAGGCAAAGAGAGTGTCGATATTGGCACCGATCAACATAATTATCAGACCGCTCGCAAACTGGGTTGGCCGATGTTGAGTTATGTTTCCAAAATTCTGGATCTAAATTTTGATGCCAAAACAATCAAGGTCGAACGCCTGCTGGAAGAAGGCAAGCAGGTAGTGACCAGCAAACTCCCGGTGGTCATCAGCGTGATGAAAGACATTAACGAGCCGCGCTATCCCTCGTTTATCGGCATTCGCAAAGCCTCAAAAGCAACGATCCCTGAGTGGTCGCTGGCCGATCTCGGCATTGATGCGCCCACCTCTAAGACCAGCATCCTCTCGTACAGCAATCCACCTGCCCGCAATGTGGAGGTCGAAATGCTGCAAGGCACACCTGAAGAACAGGCGGCAACACTGGTCGAGCGACTGCTGGAGGAGAAAATCCTATGATTCTGGTATGGATTGAAACTTATAAAGGCGAAGCGCTTACCAGTAGTTGGGAAGCATTGGGCGCTGGACGTACCCTGGCCGACCAGTTGAGTGTGCCGTTGGTGGCGCTGGTGCTGGGTGAGAATGCCAGTGCAGTCGCCGTGCAGACGGGCCAGTATGGCGCGGATCAGGCATTTGCATGTGATGATACGACGTTAAACGGGTTCCGGTTGGAGCCTTATGCAGCGGTGCTGACCAAACTGGTTGAGACTCACCAACCGAAGTTTGTGATCGCCGTAGGCAGCAGCCGCGCACGGGAACTACTGGCGGCCTCCGCAGCCGATACCAACTCCGGCCTGCTGACTGAAGTGACCGATTTGAGCCTGCAAGCTGATGGGGCCGTTCAGGTAACGCGTCCGGCCTACGCAGGCAAGATTATCATGCAGGCAGCGGGCAGCAGCGGCGGGACGCAGTATCTGGCGTTGCGTGGCCGTGCGTTTAAGCCCAATGCGATCAACGAAGGCGCGCAAACCAAAGTCGAAACGGTCGAGCCAGTCCTGAGTGAAGATGAGATCGCCACTAAGATTGAGACCTTTGAGGAAGAAACCGGCACAGTGAACCTCACCGATGCGGCGATTATCGTATCAGGGGGGCGCGGCATGGCGAATAACCCCAAAGACGCGCCAGGCGATGCCGGTGACGCAGCGGTCTGGAAAGCCAAGGATGGGTTTGAGAATACGCTTCAACCACTGGCAGATGTACTTGGTGCAGCAATTGGTGCCAGCCGTGCAGCCGTTGATGCTGGTTACATTCCCTACGCGCATCAGGTTGGGCAAACAGGAAAGACGGTTTCGCCGGATCTCTATATCGCCTGTGGCATTTCCGGTGCCATCCAGCACCAGGCCGGAATGCGTACCAGTAAGATCATCGTGGCAATCAATAAGGACCCGGAAGCGCCGATCTTCAAGATGGCACGTTACGGGATCGTTGGAGATTTGTATCAGGCCGTTCCCGCGCTCACAGCTGCCCTTAAGGCAAAATTAGGAAATTAATAATTCGGTAGGGAACCTAAACATTTTAAGTAGGTTCTCTACCGGTTAGAAAGTAATATGAAAACTAAAAAGAATGCTGACAAAAATGAAATTTTAAAACATAATTGTTACATGTACTTTTAGTGATTTTTAGCACATTCCTATGAACGTGATAGATGTAGTCTACATAGAGGACGATGACACCGAAGCCTTGATTATGCAGGTCAATTTGCGTAGGTCAGGGATTAACGTGTTACACATCCCCTCTATCACCGAAGATCAAGTGTCACAACTCCTCGCTCCACCCTATCAGAAAGCAGTTGCCTTGCTTTTCGACGAGATGTTGGGCGGCGATAGCGGACTGAAGATGGCTTATGCCCTGCGCAAATTGGGCGATGAACGTCCCATTTTCTTGCTGACCGCAGGTGATAATCCGGACCCCGGTCAGATGGACTCAAAGCGTATTTTGTTCCGCCGAAAGCCCGTTGATACCAATGAGCTGGCACAAACAATCCAAAAGTTACAGGGTTCATAACGCGTTTAACCTGTACATAACCTCTCCAATCTGCTAGAATCATAGCTGCATGGGGGTGACCTGGCTTCGACAGTGGAGGCTGGGTATACGTTGCAGGCCGCGGCGCCCGAAGCCGCGATAACAACGGGCAAGGCAATTAAATGCCGATAATAACCAACTTGCTTTCGCTGCCTAATTAATTAGGTAGCCAAGCAGCTAGCCTTGCGAGGCTAGCCGTCCGTCCCAATCGTCTTCGTCCGGTTGGATTGGCGGGCGTCACCAAAGGCGGAGTGCGGTCGCGCCGACGCCGATACAGCGGGCCTAAGAGAGATCGGCTAGTTCACCGTGTACCAGGTTGATCGGGGCTACGGTGGGCGAAAGTGAACGATCAACTAAGCTTGTAGACGCGTGTATTCGAATCTTCTGGACAGCGGTTCGACTCCGCTCACCTCCACTTAAATGCCGCCTTAGAGCGGCATTTTTCGTCTTGTACCCCGGCCAGTTTTTGCTACACTGACCAGCATTATGAGCAAAACTACTCACCATTAGTCACTAAGAAGCCAACAATCAAACGAAAAATCCCGGTAAACAAACTCAGAATAGCAAACCATTCACTAACGGAGTAAAAGATATTGACTGCTCTGCGACGAATTTTCCTCCTGGCTGTAACCCTGCTGGTCAGCGCCTGTGCGCGACAGAATGAGGTAGAGTTGAGCCTGGTTTCCACCAATGTAGTCCTCCGAACAGAGATCGCCCAAATTCAGGATACCGCCACCGTCGCCGCTGACCGGCTGCAAATCACCGTGGAATACGCAGCGACCCTGGTGGCACAATCACAGGCGCAAAATGGTGAATTACGGGCGACGCTGGTTTCGGGTGGCAGTGACCCTAATGCGCTGGACGACATCAATGCGCAAGTGGTTACCCCACTGCCGACAACTGACACCATTCCCAATATCGGTGTCACCCCATTCCCAACACCGCCAACCGGGGGTTCGGACCCGGAGACTGACCCAGGCGCAGGCGCAGCGACCGCGGAAGTCACGGAGGAAACAAGCGCACCCACTTTGACCAACATCGTCATGGCACGATCTGTTGGCAGCGATGATTGCGCTCAGGATGTCACTTCGAGCTTTACAACCAGTGATGACGAAATCTATGTGGTCGCAACCGCATTAAACATCACCCCGGGTACAACCATTTCGGCACAATACAACATCGGCTCCGAGACGATCCAGCACAACTTCACGCCGGATTTCGCAATCAACCAGAACTGCATCTGGTTCTTTACGGATCAGACCGATGTCGCCTTTACCACCGGTACCTGGAACGTCACCCTGTCGATTAATGGCACCCCTGTCAGCCAACCAGTCCAGTTCACGATCAGCGAGTAAGCGCAACCTACTGCCAGCTTGAGCGTATTAAATTGCACAGATAAACGCACGTAAACCCATACTTACACACAGAAACACACATCGAGGACGTGCAAACCCACAAAATCCCTTAGTCTGGAGCAGGCTGTAATGATCAATGTCGGATGGTACGAGAACCGGCAGGATGTAATTTATATGCGTTTTGAACCCGGCTGGCGATGGGAAGAACTGAAAGCGGCAATCCAGCAGGCGGATGACATGATCGTTAGCCGTGATTACACCGTACACCTGCTGATTGATGTGCGGCAGGCGGGTTCTATCCCGCGCGATTTGCGGCAAATGGTATCCGAACTGATGGCCTCTGGCAGCGCTCGTGCAAACGAAGGTCATAAAGTGGTCATCGGTGCCAGCAGGCTGCTGAAAACCGCCTACCAGGGACTTCATCGCCTGTACGGGATGCACGAGCGCCCGTTGTTATTCGCGGATACGCCTGCCGAGGCGGAGAAGCTCACCAGGTGATGTCTACGGGTTTGCCCTGCTGAGCACTTTCGATTGCCCCGAAGACCATCGCCAAACTCTTGATGTTATCGGCAGCGAGTGTTTCTGGCTGCGCGCCCGTGCGTACACAATCCACAAACTCACGGATGAGGCCCGCATGAGCACCGATACGCATCTCGGATGGCGCTGGCGGAATTGCGGGCTGTTCCACGGCGCGGAAGAAGCCCTCATGGCTGGCGCGCACTTCAGCCTGCATGTGCTCGTCTCCCTGCCAGCGCACACTTCCCTTCTGGCCGATCACCCGCCAGTCACTTTCCCAGGTGGTCCGCAGCCCCTCAGAACACCAGCTTCCGCGATAGGTGTAAACAAGGCCACCGGTCATCTCGAAAACCGCTACTGCTGAAGCATCGTGATCATACCAGGAACCTGCGGGATTCCATTCTTTACAATAGACAGAGACCGGATCAGCTCCACTGATGTAACGCGCAGCGTCAAAGGTATGGATCGCCATATCAAGCAGCAGCACATGCTCCATGCGATCCCGAAAGCCGCCAAAGTGCGCTCCCACAAAGAAATCGCTGTTGAGTGTAGTCAGCGGGCCGATGGCCCCACTCTCCAAAAAGGCGCGGAGACGACGAATATTCGGGTCATAGCGGCGGTTCTGGATGACCGCATAGAGTTTGCCTGCCTTCTCAGCAGCAGCGACCATTTTACGCGCGTTTTCCATGCTGTCTGCCAGTGGCTTTTCGCCCAGGACATGACAGCCATGCGCCAGCGCAGCCAGCGTGACATTGACATGGGCATCAGGCACCGTGCAGTCAAAAACAATATCCGGCTCGACCTGATCCAGCACGGCGCTGACCTCAGTCCCAATTACGGCATCCGGGCCACCATACTCGCCCGCACGTTTGGCCGCTGCCTCCTCAAAAATATCCACAAACCCGACGACATCCAGGCCGTCAATCTCCTGTGCAGCTTTGAGCCAGGCATTGCTCATTGAACCACAGCCGACAATGACGGCCTTTAATTGTTGTGTCATGATATACTCCGTTGACGAAGATCAAATCTGCGCCGAATCATACTCCATGACCCATTTTTCGCCCAACTGCCGCTTACCTACCCGAAAATCCAGTAGGCGCGAAAAGTTGAGTACGGTATTCTAATTACAGACTATTAAAAAGGATGAGCTTATGTTCTCAGGTGGCGGCGGTGGCGCATGGCATGTCATGCGTCGTTATCGCAGCGGCGAAGAAGTGGAAATGCCCAAAGTAACCTGGGCATTGCTGAAGCGGGTGATGGCTTACGCACGCCCCTACTGGCGATTGATCGGCATCTTACTGGTGATTATCCTGATCACAACCGGGCTGGGGTTGATCACACCATTAATTCTGCGTGACCTGATCGACAATACGTTGCCAAATAACGATGCCCAACGGTTAAACGTGCTGGCGCTAGGATTGGTGTTGATTCCGATCGTCAGCGGCGGTATACGTGTGATTCAGCGCAAGGTGAACTCCACCATCGGTGAGGGTGTGATTTACGATCTGCGAATGAGCCTGTACAACCACTTGCAGCGCATGTCGCTGCGCTTCTTTACCAACACAAAAACCGGCGAACTCATGAGCCGGTTGAACAATGATGTGGTCGGTGCCCAGACCGCCATCAGCAGCACAATCGTCGATATTATCACCAACGTGGTGAATGTGATTGCCACGCTGGCAGTGATGCTGACCTTGGAGTGGCGGCTGACGATTATCGGCATCGCCGTGCTGCCGCTGTTTATTCTGGCGGGGCGGCGACTGGGCGAGACCCTGCGCGACATTGCGCGGGACCAGATGGAATATAATGCGCGCATGAACGCCATCATGAACGAAACCCTCAACATCAGCGGCGCACTGCTGGTGAAGCTGTTTGGGCGACGCGAGACTGAAGTTCACCGTTTTCAAGAACGGGCGGTCAAAGTGCGTGATACGGGTATCCGGCAGGCGTTTGTGGGCAGCTCGTTTTTCGTACTCATCAGTCTGGTGAGTGCGATGGGTACCGCGTTGGTATTCTGGGTAGGCGGTCATCTTGTGATTCAGGGCGTGTTCACCATCGGCACTATTGTGGCTTTCAGCGCCTTTCTCACGCAGCTTTACGGGCCGCTGCAAGCACTGACCAGCGCACCGGTCGCATTTGCGCAGTCGATGGTGAGTTTCGAGCGGGTGTTTGAAGTCATCGACCTGCCGCTGGAAATTGAGGAAAAAGCGGATGCCAGGGTGTTGGGAGATGTGCATGGCGAGCTGGTTTTTGATCATGTCTCGTTCAACTATGCTATCGATTCCAGCCTGCTGCTCAGTAATGTCATGCGCTACGGGCGGATGGACAACGTCCAGGCAGTGCTATCAGACGAGGGCGATAAAGATAAAAGCAGCGGCAAAGACAAGCCGGAAAAACCCAATGGCGCGAAACCGGTTTACAGCCAGGCGCGTGAACTGGCGCTGAAGGATGTGTCGTTCACCATCAAGCCAGGGCAGCTGGCCGCCTTGGTGGGGCCAAGCGGTGCAGGCAAAACAACCATGACTTATCTCATTCCGCGTCTGTACGATCCAACCGAGGGGCGCATTCTGCTGGACGGCCATGATCTGCGCGATTTAAAGCTGGATATGCTGGCAGAGCAAATCGGTATGGTGACGCAGGAAACCTATTTATTTCACGACACGATCCGCACCAACCTGGTGTATGCCAGGCTGGACGCGACGCAGGCGGAGATCGAAGCCGCGTGTAAAGCGGCCAATATCCACAATTTCATCATCGGCCTGCCAGATGGTTATGACACTGTGGTGGGCGAACGCGGCTACCGCCTGAGCGGTGGTGAAAAGCAGCGGATCGCCATTGCGCGGGTGATTTTGAAAGACCCACGCATCCTGGTGCTGGATGAAGCGACCAGCCACCTGGACAGCCAGAGCGAAGCGCTGATCCAGGAGGCGCTTAAGACGGTGCAGTCCGGGCGAACATCACTGGTGATCGCCCATCGTTTAAGCACAGTGCTGTCGGCTGATCTTATTCTGGTGATGGATCGCGGGCAGGTGGTCGAGCGCGGCACGCATGAAGAACTGATTGCGCAGAACGGGCTGTATGCCCAGCTATACGAAACCCAATTCAGCAAAGAACCGAGTGTGAGTCATGCATCGTAACCCATACCCCGCAGATTGCGGTGTTGATCTGGCCTGATTTGTCCGTTAACATAGGCACATTCCAGAAATCACACAAGATTCCGTACTTCTCATGGCAGAGCTGTATCTGATCGTTGGCCTGGGCAATCCCGGCAGAAAATACGAAGCGACACGCCACAATGTTGGCTGGCACGTGCTGGATGAAGTGGCGCGGCGCTATGACTTACGTTTCGACAAAACTGAGAAAAAAGCGATCACTGCCAGCGGCGTGATCGAAAACAAGCGCGTGCTGCTGGCAAAACCGCAGACCTTCATGAATCTGAGCGGCGAGGCCGTGCGTGGGCTGGTCGATTTCTACAAGATTGACCTGTCGCACATCCTCGTGATTTACGATGATCTCGACCTGCCGCTTGGCACGCTGCGGCTGCGCGAAGGCGGCAGTGCAGGTGGTCAGAACGGGATCAAGAGCGTGATTCAGCACCTGGGAACAAAGGATTTCAACCGGGTGCGCTTTGGCATTGGCCGCCCGCCGGGGCGTATGGGCGCTGTGGATTACGTGCTGCAAGCCTTTAACGGCGACGAGGCGATCCTGGCCCGCGAAGTGGCTGAGAAAGCTGCTGACGCGGTGGCGCTGTGGCTGCGCGAAGGCATCGAAATGACGATGTCGCGCTATAACGGCGATATTCAGGACATCAGCAAGCCAGAGCCAAAGAAGCACCCCGAAGAGGAACTGACGATCCTCCAACGGGCGCAGGAGCTTGCACCACAGGACCCGCAGCCCGCACAAAAGCTCGCCACGCTCTATAAACGCCTGCGCCAGCCCGAAGAGGCAGCCTTCTGGCACCAGCGCGCAGGTGATCTTTATGAACATACAGGCAAGCTGCAAGAGGCTATCGGCCAATGGGAACGGGCAGTCAAACTGCAACCCTCGCTGAATGCGCTTCGGCAGCGCATTGCCGCAGCCTATGAAGCAAGCGGCAATACCAAAAAAGCTGTGCTGGCTTATCTGGCCTTGGCCGAAAATCAGGACAGCGCAGAAGACGCGCTCAAAGCGGTGGATGCCGCCCTCAGCATCAATCCACAACACCCTCGCGCATTGGAACTAAAGCGCAGCATGATCCCCAAAACCGAGTAACCGGACAGATAAATATCATGTTAGATTCCGGTTTTCAGCCGGATTTTATAGTATAATATTGTTGTTATTTTGCATCTTTGATTGTAACCAGAACATCAGGCCCCACCACCCACGGGGCTTCTTATTTGCGGAGAGGGCGCGCACGCGCCATAATTTTTCCCTGTTTTCGGCCAATCTGACCTTCCAGGGTTTTATACCCTGCATCGTTACCATCAATTGTTCACTTTGATTCAGAAACGCGGAGATTATGCAGCTAACGGGTTTACTTGACATCCTACGGGATACGGCACCCTATCGCGAGTTGATTAAAGAGATTCGAGCGCAGCAGCCCACTGACGACCTGCGGGTACTTCGGGCGGCACGTCCATTCGTACTGGCCGCCCTGGCTGAAGACTGGGACGGGCCAGTCATTTATGTAACGGCGCGTGTAGACCGCGCTTACAATGTCTCGGAACAACTCCCGGTGTGGCTCCAGGACCGCCCTATTCATCGTTTCGCAGAGCCAACGCCCCTTTTCTATGAGCGCGCTCCCTGGGGCGAAAACGTCATCCGCAATCGCATCAGTACGCTATCGGCGTTAATGGATGATTATCCCGGCAAAGCGCCTGTAATTATCACATCGGCGCGGGCGATCATGCAGCGCACGATGCCGGTCAATACGTTTCGTAGAAACACGCTCACGCTGGCACCTGGGCAACGGCATGCGATAGACCGGCTGCTCAGTAATCTGGTGGCATTGGGCTACGAACCGGCGCAGATCGTCACCGAGCCGGGTTATTTCAGCCGTCGCGGGGGGATCATTGACGTTTACCCGATTGCGGCAGATGCGCCAACACGCATCGAGTTTTTCGATGATGAGATCGACAGCCTGCGTAACTTTGAACCAGCAAGCCAGCGCTCGACAGGTCGCGTGACTGAGCTGGTGATTACGCCTGCACGCGAAGCCCTGCCCGATCAAGCGGGGATGCTGGCGACTCACCTGCAAGACTGGTTCCAGGCGCTGCCACCGGTTGAAAAAGATGTCACCAGCCCCCGACCGGATCTGGACGCACTGCAAAACGGCATGGCGTTCCCGCATATCGAGTATTACATCCCTTACTTCTACGACAATCCGATCAGCCTGCTGGCATACGCGCCGGATAACGCGCTGGTCGTCATCGAAGATTGGTCGGAATTGCAAGACACGATCGCCGGGATCGAAGAAAGCGCGCTAAAAGCTCGTGCCGAAAAACTGGAAGGCGGGCTGATCCCGGAGCATTATCCGCTGCCTTATCTCACATGGGATGCACTGGCGGAAGAGATCGAAACCCATATGTGTGTTCACATGGGGTATGCCGCTTACAGTGATGAAGAAACACTGCCCGACGAACTGCCTGACACCGGTATGCGTGGGCTTTTCGTGCCAGAGCAGCGCTTTGGCGGACAGCTCAAATTCATGCTGGACGGGCTGCGCAAGCTGCGTCATGAGCAGGAGCGCATCATCGTGGTCACGCAGCAAGCGCCGCGCCTATCGGAAATCTGGCATGAGCAGGAGGCATCCCTGCTGCCGCCGGTCACGGAGGTTCATTCGCCGCCACAGCCGGGCGATCTGCTGTTTGTGAACGGGGCATTGCAAGAGGGCTGGCTGCTGCATTCCCCGCAGGGCGATACCCATCTCTTCAGCGATCACGAGATCTTTGGCTGGAGCCGTCCTGAACCGCGCCGCCGCAAAGTCAGCCACCGCACACGTGCGCCAGAAACAGGTTATGCCGATCTCAACATCGGTGACTACGTGGTGCATGTCGATTATGGCATCGGGCGCTTTGGCGGGATGCGCCGCCGCACGATTGAAGGCAACGAACGCGAATATTTGCTGATCGAATATGGCGGGACGGACATGCTTTTTGTCCCCATCCACCAGGCCGACCGCATCACGCGCTATGTAGGGCCGGATGATCGCCCGCCCACATTGAGTAAACTTGGCAAGCCCGATTGGATTCGCATCAAGAGTCAGGCGAAAAAGGCGGTCGAAGAGGAAGCACGTGATTTGCTGGCGCTATATGCACAGCGCGCCAATGCCTTCGGCCATGGCTTCGGCCCAGATACTCCCTGGCAGCATGAGCTGGAAGCCAGCTTCCCTTATGTCGAGACAGAAGATCAACTACGGGCGGTCCATGAGGTAAAAGTCGATATGGAAATTCCTCACCCAATGGATCGCCTGATCTGTGGCGATGTGGGATATGGCAAGACCGAGGTCGCACTGCGAGCGGCGTTTAAAGCGGTGATGGATGGTAAGCAGGTGGCAGTGCTGGTGCCGACAACCGTGCTGGCCCAGCAGCATTATGAAAACTTCAGCCTGCGCCTGGCGGAATTCCCCGTAAAGGTCGAGATGCTCTCACGTTTTCGGACCAAAGAGGAGCAAAGCCGGATTCTGCCCAAACTGGCATCTGGTGATATTGACATCATCATCGGCACGCATCGCCTGCTCAGTAATGACATCACCATGAAAGACCTGGGCTTGATCATCATCGACGAGGAGCAGCGCTTTGGCGTAACGCACAAGGAGCATTTCAAGAAGCTGCGTACCCAGGTGGATGTGCTGACATTGACCGCGACGCCGATCCCGCGAACGTTGTTTATGGCGATGTCAGGCGTGCGGGACATCAGCATGATTCAAACACCACCGGAGGAGCGGCTGCCAATCATTACGCATGTGGGGCCGTTCGATAACCGGCTGGTGCGGCAGGCCGTGCTGCGTGAACTGGAACGTGGCGGGCAGATTTTCTTCGTCCACAACCGCGTGCAGTCGATCGACAATGCACGTGAACGGCTGGAAAGTGTCGTGCCGGAGCTGCGCACGATTGTCGCCCATGGGCAGATGAACGAACACACGCTGGAAAAGGTGATGATCGCTTTTGGGCGTGGCGATTATGACGCGCTGGTCTGTACGTCGATTATCGAAAGTGGCATCGACATTCCCAATGCCAACACATTGATCGTGGATCGTGCCGACTGGTTCGGCATGGCACAGCTTTACCAGCTGCGTGGCCGTGTGGGGCGCAGCGCGCAGCAGGCTTATGCTTACTTCTTCCATCCAGACGATGGGCGATTGAATCACGAGGCGCGGGTGCGGCTGGAAACACTGGCAGAGAACAACAATCTGGGCGCAGGTTTCCAGATTGCCATGCGCGACCTGGAGCTGCGCGGCGCGGGTGACATCCTCAGCACACGGCAAACTGGTCATGTCGCGGCCATTGGTCTGCATCTGTACACCCAACTGCTGACCCAAACGGTCAAAGAGCTGAAAGGCGATATGCGCAAGGACAACCTGCCGCCAGTCGCAATGAGCACCGTCACGATTGACCTGCCGCTGCCAGCTTATTTGCCGACCAACTGGATCCCGGAGATGGAACTGCGTTTGCAGATTTACCGCCGCATCGGTGGCTTGAATCATCGAGACGATGTTGAAATCATGCGCGATGAACTGCGCGACCGCTTTGGCCTGCTGCCACCGGCAGCCGAAAATCTGATGTACCAGATTGACGTGAAGCTGCTGGCGCACAGCGCAGGGGCCACTGCCGTCATTGCACCGGAGGACAAGGTGCTGATCAAGCTGCCCTACCTGCCCGATATTGACCGGGAACGGTTGGAATCTGATCTTGGAGATGGCATCACGGTCACGCGTACAGCGGTGGAAATACCGATGACAAATGAGGACTGGCAGTTACAATTACTGGCGGTACTGGAACGACTGGCCCGTGCGGTGGAAGTTGCAGCAGACGCCGCTGGCATGTAAGCATCGCCAGATCACAAAGCATCACTCATCCTCGGCAGACAATCTGTCGGGGGTTTTTATTTCAAGGATGATGGATCAGGTCTAGTCGCGTCTGACGTCCAAAAACTGACCATCCGTGATGACCTGCAACTGATCGATCTGCACCGGAAAGATGGCATTATGCGCGCCACCCGCCGCATAAAGCTGATCGTAGCGCTGAAGAGACTCATCCATGAAGACCTGGATGCCCGGCGTCCGGTGACCGAGTGGAGGCACGCCACCGGGTGCATAACCGAAGATTTCGACACACTGATCCGCAGAGGCAGATTTCACTTTCTTGCGTCCCACACCGTAATGGGCCGCCAGTTTCCGATCATCCACAAATTGGTCACCGCTGGCGAGCACAATCACAGGAACATCATTCACCAGAAAAGCGATACTTTTGACGATCTGGCCGAGTTCGCAGCCGATGTTATCCGCTGCTTGCTGCGAAGTGGCAGTCGGCGTATCGAAAAATCGAATCTCGATGCCTGTATCCAGTTGATCAAGTGCCTGTTGGACGTGAGCGGGGGTCAGTGGTTGCATGAAATTGGCTCCAAAATATACAATAGGAGGCAGTTGTACACAGAGTGACTCAGGATAGATTCATTGACCAATCAACTACAGATTCATGACACCCTGATTGATCTGACTCAGGGTGATATTACCGACCAGGACACCGATGCAATTGTGAACGCAGCGAATTCTTCGCTGCTGGGTGGCGGTGGTGTGGACGGAGCCATTCACCGCGCAGCTGGTCCTGACCTCCTCCGCGAAACTCGCACCCTGGGCGGCTGCCAGACCGGCGATGCCAAAATCACTAAGGGTTACCGGTTAAAGGCGCGTTATGTGATCCACGCGGTCGGCCCCATCTACAGGCCAAGCGATCCTAACGTCGCAAACCTTCTGGCTAGTGCTTATCAGCGAAGCCTGGAGGTTGCTGTCGAAAATGGTCTGGAATCGGTGGCTTTTCCATCTATCAGTACAGGCGCTTATGGTTATCCTGTTGAGAAAGCAGCCGCTATCGCGCTCAAGACAGTCAGCGATTTCGCGCGGGTGCAGGATCAGATCAAGCTCATTCGCTTTGTTCTGTTCGATCCGCTCACCTGGCGTGTCTACGACCAGGCGCTCCGCCAGATCAGCCCGTGATTTGATCCATGGATAATTCCTGTAAAGCAACCAAAACCTGTTGGAAGGATTCATAGTCGCGATCCGGGAATAACTCTTCAATCCGCGAGTCGACCATCTCCGCTGCTTCGAGCACTTCTTTTTTCGACTTTTGCGCCAGATCCGTGAGATAGATGCGCACTGCGCGCCGGTCAGCAGGATCAGCACGACGTTCAATCATGTTCTTATCCTGGAGCTTATCCAGGTTGGGTGTAAAGGACGTTGCTGCACGGCCCACTGCCCGCGCCAGCTCTGATGCGTGCTGGCCGTCCTGCTCATACAACGCCCGCAGAATATACCATTCGATTACAGTCAAGCCTAAAGGCTGCACAACCTGACCAAAAACCTGATCAAGATTGCGGAGCGCAATATCCAGATTACACCAGGCCGAGCCCTGGAAGCGCAAATTTGTAATACTCTTGTTTATAGCCATTACGTACCGATATCCATTCTAAACGGTAAAAGTTCAACCTATTCAGGTTTGGGATGAAAAATAAGTGGCAAGGTGCCCAAAATTAACTCATCACCAGCATGCAGTTCATAGGGCTTGTGCGGTTCTAAGCGGCTGTCGTTTAAAAACGTTCCATTGACCGATGCAAGATCGATCACCGAGATTGAACCTTGTGAGTGCACCAGGACGGCATGACGTCGGGAAACTCCTTTTTCCAGACCATCGGAATCATTTAGATCAATGTCCGGTATGTAGTTACTTTTTGAGTCGGAGCGACCAATTACATACCCTTCTGCTCCCGGAGCATCGAGCACAAAAAACGTATTTTTGCTATCAATGACACTGATTTCAAACTTCCCAATTGCTGGGATTGTCATGCTGCTCTCATGCCCTATTTTAAATATTCGCTGCGATTATATAATACATTTTCCTATAAAACCATTAGTGCTAAATTAAAACCAGTATAAAGAAAAACGGCGCAGTGAGAGCTCACCACGCCGTTTTTTAGATGTAGATTATGAGAACTAAGCTTTGACGAGGGAAGTCACCATTGTTTCTGCCCAGGCGCGGATGGCATCCCAGTCACGAAAATCGCCTGTGGCACCACGCATCGCCCTTACCAGCAAGTTCTCGGCCAGGTTGAGTTTTCGGGTATCAATCTTGCCGTGAAAGAGGGCTACATCACGTACTTTAAGCTCACTCACAGTCGGCTGCAGCGCCTCTGGTATTTTCCAACCATTGAGAAGCTCAAGAGCATCACCATCCCCGGTGGGGCCGCTGGAGAACAACCAGACCGGTTTCTGGCCCAAATCCTTTTTAAAGCGATCCAGAAAATCTACAGCACCTTGCAGCCAATGTCCTGCATAAACCGCACTACCAAGCACCACGGCATCATATGACTGGACTTCGTTCACTGCATCCGCCGAGATTACTTTGACATCCAGTTCGTTTTCACCTAGAGTGTTCGCAATGGCGGCGGCGATCTCGGCTGTAGCGCCATATTTACTGGCATACGCAACGAGAATTTTCTTCATTACATTCGCCTCACGGTTCACGTTAACCACTTGATTTTACTATTGCATCAGAACGGCATTACGCAAACTAACAAATGTAATCAGACAAAGCCACGTCTGTCACGTCAGGCCTTAAATACTGATTCTGAACCGAACGCCTATTTCCCTCATTCTTTTTCTATGGTATACCTTGTCTGTCCACATGCCTTATAC
>JAIOHN010000998.1 GCA_019912985.1 Anaerolineae bacterium
GTAAAAACATTAGGTCGCAGAGTCCGTAAATACAGGCTACAGTTTGGTTGGTCTCAAATGTTTCTTGCTGCTGAATCAGGTTTAGACAAATCATATATCGGCTCAATTGAACGAGCAGAGGTAAATCCATCGGTCAAGAAAATCGCCAATATCGCTGATGCTCTCGGGGTCCATGTGGCTGATCTTCTCGATGATCGCAGGCAATCTAAGAACTAGCTCTCTGGCTCGGGTGGATTAGCCTGTGAGATTCCTAAAGCCATGGCGATCCACTGCCTGCATGCCGTTCTGTTAAGAGCTTCCGCTAGCAGCGCGAACCGGATGACGTCCTGAATTATTCATCGTTTTGGGACTCCATCCTTCCCAACGGACTGTTACAGCATATAGAAAGTCCTGGAGCCGCATGACGAAATATCCTAATTTCGGGAATCTTCTACTCACAAGCATTCAAGGACATTCCGTAAAGCAACTGCAATAAATACGGCACTAAACCAGCTTCCCTCCTGCGCATTCGTGCGACCGAGAAAGCTGGTGTCCTTGTTTTGCGGCTGTGAGCCGGAGATAACCACAAACTCAACAAACGGAGAAACACATATGAAACGAGCAATACAAATGCTCGGAGCCCTGGCGCTTGCCGCCGGGTTCTTCCTCGCCGCACCAGCGGCTCATGCGGCAGACGAAGGTCCCTACGGTAATGTTACCTGTACAGATTTCCCAACTCAGACGGGTGGTTGGCCAACCGACAACTCGCACTACAAGACATGCTTTAACTACAATAACCAGCGTGCTCTCTCGATCAAGTCAGTGCTGAATGGACTGCGGTCCAACGTAAAAACGGCCTTAGTTAATGCTGACGTTAATGTCTATTACTTCGCAAATCGCACCCAAGCGAATGATTTCTTTGCTGCAAATCCTGCTTATTCGAATGGAGGCTGGGGGGTCTTTAAGAGTAACAATGCTCGCTGCGGACAAACCGGTCACTATAGCTGGACTAACCCGCTGCCGCCCTTTCAGTTGAATCACAAGATTGCCATCGCAATCTACGATGACTGCACATTTGCATCTGGGCAGGTCGATAATGACTTCCTTCAGAAAGTCGCGTATCATGAAGCAGGACATGCTTTTGCTTATGCCTTGGCCGTGCAGTTCGACAAAACCAATGGCCCTGATGTGAGTCCGGGCTATCGAGCAGTCACACTCTATGACAAGAGTGAAATGGCATCCATTGCTACTTGCACCTTGTTCAGCAGTTACACGCCTAGTGATTATGAGATTGATCTTGGTGCTTCAACAGCACCAGTCTGTACCGGTGGCTTTGTAAATCCTGGCTACGACACCATGGATAACGATGATATCGCTGATGAGAAAGCACCGTACTTTGTTAACCAGTCTGGTAACCTCAGATATGGAGAATTGTGGGCGGAGCAGTTTTCAATTCTGGCTGGTGGTGTCGGCGGACCAGGTGACTTTTTCGACTTGACCGACAATATCATCAAGCAGAACCGTATGGACTGCTCTATGTTTGTTGTCCGTGCTTATTGGTTCACCAACCAACCGCCAGGTCCTAACAATCCCCTTGTCGGCTATCGAACCTGGCCCAGCGGATGTTCGACGACTCCATCAGAAAGTGACTTGAAGTAGGACAATTGCAGAGTTTCTGTCTTGCGGGAGAGGCTTTTTGCCTCTCCCAATTCTAAAAGCCACAACAGCCAACACCTGGATGCCTGTTTGTAATCAGTATCCCAAGAATGTGAATGATGATCGGAAAGCCAACCAAGATTGCTACGGACAAGAAAAATTTGTAGCCCTTCTTGATGAACGGACTAAGCACAATCCGACATCCAAGTGGAATAGCGAAAATAAAGGCCAGGCTAGTAGTTATTTGCCGAAAAGTTGCAGCTTTGGCAAACCAGTCAAATTCTGGTGATGTGTAGATGTCACTGTCGAATTGAATTCCAGCTAAAACACTAAGTACCACCACCATTGCAAAAAACAAAGCTGTTGAGATGGTGATCACATTCAGGAATTTGTCGCTATGAAGAGCTTTTTGAAACATAGTAATCAATCCTTCCAGATCCTTCCATTTCCAAGCTACACACAACTAGACAAACGATCAATACGTGTATGTCCCCTGTTTTCAACGAACCTGCAACAAACGAGAACCAAGCTTGTTGACAGTAAACTAAACTAGATTTTTGTTCGATTTATATCTACTACCACCGTTAGTACCTTTTCGACATGCCAGATACAGCGCTCATCTCTCAAAGAGAGTCGCGCTTGACTTCAGGTGCTACGCTTTCAGCGTAGCAGTTTCGCTTTGATCTGACAAACGGCAAGACCGCCTCGTCGGTTATAGGCCACTGAGTTTGCCTCGACTATCAGACTAGATATTAGTCTTAGCTGCCGGCCGTTTCCG
>JAIOHN010000999.1 GCA_019912985.1 Anaerolineae bacterium
CGGTGTCACATTCGTGATTACACCACAGCGCGCGTAGGTCGATTTCCCCAGTGTCACGGTCAGGACTTTGCGCGGAATGCGGAAATACTCCACGGAACGCGCCAGCGCGAATGAATTAGGCGGTACGACGCAGATGTCGCCCTGAAAATCCACAAACGAGGCTGGCGAGAAGGCTTTGGGATCGACAATTGCTGAGTGTACGTTGGTGAAGATTTTAAATTCATCAGCCACACGCATGTCGTAGCCGTAGGAGGACACGCCGTAAGAGATCACTCCCTGGCGCACCTGTTTTTCCTCAAAGGGTTCGATCATGCCATGTGTCAGCGACATTTCACGAATCCAATGGTCTGGTTTTAGTCCCATATCTATACCCCTATTGGATAGCGGGACACACTGTGCGTGCCATCCCGCGACTCTGCAAGTTTAAATTACATAAAATCTGGTGCGGACATGCCCATAAGATCCAGCACCCGTTTGAACGCTACTTGAGCGGCCCGATAAAAGCGCAGGCGGGCTTTCGCCATCTCTGGCGAGACTTCGCTGTGCAGCACGCGCACATTATCGTAAATCGGATGGAAGACTCCAGCCAACTCATGGGCATAAAAGGCGATGCGATGCGGCTCCAGACTGGTTGCCGAGTGCTCGATGACATCACCCAGTTCAAGCACTTTCCGTAAAAAGTTTAACTCGTCATCACCAAGCAGACTCAGGTCAGCACCATCATCTGTGAGTCCGGCCTCTTCTGCCTGCCGGAAAATGCCCGCGCAGCGAACATGCGCATTCTGGATGTAGTAGACCGGATTTTCGTTGTTCTGCGCGACTGCGACATCCAGGTCAAAATCGAGACGTGAATCCGGGCTGCGGGCCAGCAGCAGATAGCGCACCGCATCCGGGCTGGTCTGGTCAATGAGATCATCCAGCGTCTCATAATCGCCATGCCGGGTGCTCATCTTCACTTCCTGGCCTTCGCGCATCAGCCGCACGAACTGCATGATAATCACGCGGATTTTGCTGGCATCCAGGCCCAGCGCGGTAACCCCGGCTTTCACGACCTGGTGCTGGACATAATGATCCGCCCCCAGGATATTCACCGCCAGATCAAAGCCACGTTCGAGCTTATTCTTGTGATAGGCGATGTCGGGCAGGGTATAGGTGGGGATGCCATCGCTTTTGACCAGCACATGATCTTTTTCGATGCCAAATTGGGCGCAGCGGAACCAGGTCGCGGCGTCTTTCCCGGCGGCCTTGGCTTTCTCCTCATCGGATGCGCCTTCCCACTCAGGTGCTTTGTAGACATAGCCATGCTGATCCAGCTCGGCCAGCACTTCCCAGATGGAGTTGTCCTCAAACAGCGAATTTTCGTTAAAAAAGATGTCGTGCTGAATGCCGATCCGGTGGAGGGTGGCGCGGATCATCTCGAACATCTTCTTTTCGGCATATGTCTTGAAAGGCTGCCAGTCTTCATCAGCCCAGGCGTCGCCCTGTTCCGCGACCAGGTCTTTGGCGAAGTCAATGAGATATTCCCCTTTGTACTTCACCGCTTCATCGTCAATGGGTTTGCCAAGTGCTTCCAGGTAACGGGCGCGCAAGCTGAGGCCGAGATTTTGCATCTGCATTCCGGCGTTGTTGAAATAATACTCGCGCTCCACAGCATAACCGGCGGCTTCTAACAGCCGTGCAATGGTATCCCCTACAATTGCGCCACGACTGCGGCCAATATGCAGCGGGCCGGTGGGGTTGGCGCTGACAAATTCGACCTGCGCGCGCTTGTCTGTGCCAAGCGCAAGCTGAAACAGTTGATCACCTTCCGCGATGATGGCATCGGTTTGCTGCTTTAGCCAGGCGGTATCCAGCCAGAAATTGATGAAGCCGGGTGGTGCAACATCCACTGAGGCGATGAAGTCCGACTTTTGCAGGTGCTTGATGATGCGCTTGGCAATTTCCAGCGGCGGCAGCTTGGCAGGTTTCGCCAGTTGCAGCGCGATAGAGGTGGCGTAGTCACCCTGTTCGGCGCGTTTTGGTGGTTTAATTTCAATCGTAGGAATTTCAAGCGATGGCAGATCACCAGCGGCCTGGGCAGCCTCAATCGCCTGTGTGATTAGTTTGGCGTGTTCGTTCGGCAGTACGTTCAAGATGGTGCGTCCTTACATGCGTCTTATGCCCGCAGCATTTTAGCAGACTGAGAAAAGGGCGCAAGGGATTCGCGGCTAGCGGCACTGCTCAACCAGTGGAACCAGCTCGATCACCCCATCTGAGGCAACTTTAGCTTCCCCGACGCACTGTTCGCAGCGCCAGACGGAGTCCTGCTTCACCATCAAATGCTGCGGACAGCAGGGACAACGTAAAATCTCGTCCAGTGGTCGCGCACCGGTTGGAGCGCTGTTTCCAGCTTTGATCGCCCACACGCGATGATAATCTTCCTGCCATGCCTCAATCTCAGCATCTTCGATGTCCGCTTCGGCCAATATTGCTGAGAGCTGCGCTTTGGTCCATGTCTTGCCCGGCATCAGGCGTGTGTTGATGCGATTGCTCACCAGCAGCAGGCCATCAGGCCGCAGCACGCGGATCATTTCACGCAGGACTGCCGCCGGGTTGGTCATGAATTCCAGTGATTCCAGGCTGGTCACCACATCAAAGGTGTCATCCGCGAAGGGAAGTTTTTCCGCCGGACACCATAGCAGCGGCGCACGATCCAGTTGACCGTAGAGT
>JAIOHN010001000.1 GCA_019912985.1 Anaerolineae bacterium
CACGATTACTATGTGGCAAGCAGTTGCCCCTTCCATGATGCTGGTTTAGCCTGGCCGCAAAGCGGTCTTAGCTCACCTTCAATCGGGTACTCCAATACAACGATCCCATCGTCGCCCTTTACATACGAACCTGCTACTTACCCCAATCTCTTAGATGCTATCCGCTATCCGAGCGGGGCAGCATGGAACATTCCTGCGGCTTACAGCGCAGCATTTTACAGCTACGATATGTGGGCGTCTTGTCGCGGAACCAATATGGGTGCTGCGCTGCGGGAAGGCAGCAACGCGCTGCTGGATCAGCGCACAACTCGTACTGACGGGGCAGTGTGGGTGATGGTGTTGTTGAGCGACGGTGCGGCAGCCGGCAGCGATCCGGTTTTCAGCGGCGGCCTGCCAACTGCACCGGATCACCTTGACTATCCTTATCAATCTCCACGTGTTCCGGTGGAATATGGCGGTCTGGGTGTTTGCCCTCCGGGTACATCTCTGGCGTTCAGCGAGTTGGTTGACTATGATGATCCAAAGGACTCGGTGGACTATGCGCCATCCTTCCCATTCTGCTCGGATGAAATTCCGGAGTCCCGACATTTCTGCTTTGATCCCAGCCTGGAGGACCCCGCCACTGGCGAACGCTACTTTGTCGACCTTCTGAACTCAGGCTGCAATTGGCAGGAATATGATGTAGACGATTATGCGCGTAACTGGGCGGATTGGATTGGCCTGGCGGAGCCGCCAGGAACCTATAACACAGGCTCCGCAACGGAGCAGCGAAGCGTCTCGCAGCTACCGACGATCTTTACCATTGGTTTTGGTTTGAACTTCCAATCCGGTACAACAAGCTGTGAGAGTGGAAGCATCCAGGGTAATGCCTCGAAGCCCAACCTGAATGACATTGGTGACTGCCTGGGTGAAGAGCTGCTGCGCTATATTGCTGATGTAGGTGATAATTTCCAGATTGATGCCGATTATCAGCAGGATTACCTGGATAATGGATTACCAGATATGTCGCTAACTGCGGATGAGTGGGGCGACCGTGGCCCCTGTGAAGATCCTAATATCGACCCGCTGGCTGCTGGAAGTACTGGTGCGCTGGTCGAACCCCTGCCAGCAGGTGAGAATTGTGGCAATTACTACAATGCACCTGGCGGTCAGGAACTGGAAGACGTATTTGATGATATCGCATCTCGTATGTTTACTCGTTTGACCCAGTAATTGTTCGTTCATACTGGCCCGGACTTTGTACCGGGCCTGCGGATGAAATAGGGGGGTGTATGGATACACCGAAGAATATGACAACCCAACCAAATACGCGAAAACGTAAGGGCCAGACCCTCGCTGAGTTTGCCATTACCCTGCCGATCTTGCTGATCCTGGTGTTTGGGGTCTTCGAGTTTGGCCGCATTTTTCAAGCCTGGGTCACTTTGCAGAACTCGGCGCGTACGGCTGCGCGCTATGCCAGCACCGGCTCCTTTGATGAATTGCGGTTCCCGATAAACGATACAGGTGTGGATGACCCGGACTCGGTGGTGCCGTGCGTAGTGGGTGACGAGCGTGGCACCTTGACAACTTTTGACCCCAATGGGGACGGAAAAGTTGTCGATATGTACGAGGGTGGCAGCGAAAGTCTGTTTGCAACCTGGTGGGATGGCCGTGACTGCGACCCACGTCTGGTGCAGCACCAGAATATGCGCAAGGACATTGTGCGTATTCTATCGATCTTTAGCGAAGCCCGGCGTGGTGCAGCAGGCTTATCCATTCCAAATGTTAATCCTATCGATAGTATCGTTGATGAAGCCGGTGTGCGTGATTTTCTATTCGCTGTCTGGACGCGACCGTTGCCCGGTAGTGGCGAACACTTCCATCTTGAGGGTTCTGACGAGCCTTCGTGGTTTGATGTCATGCTGTGTAGCTCTCGGCCAATGCTTGACGAAGTTTCTGAAAGAAAGTTTAGTTTTGGTAGCCGCTATGCAATTGTGCTAGATCCGAACGATGGCGCTCCCGAACTCAATGACGACCGGCGTGCTCCAGTCTGTTTAATGAATGAAGTTCCCCCGGCGGGGAGTGGTAGTCTGGATAACGCCAATGTGGGTGATCCTTACACCTCAATCCCCTGGTGGGATGCCGGTGACGCGGGCGACAGTGTGACGGTTGTCGTCACCTTTAACCATCCCCTGATTACCCCGCTGGGGCTGGCAGAGTATCTTCCACTACAGGCGCGACGTGTGGCAGTGAATGAATCCTTCCGCGTAGCAGACTCCACGCGTGCGATTGTGCCACCCGGCAGCACGGGCGGTATTAATAAGCCACCTGTGGCCGATGCCGGTCCGCCTCAGACTCTGATTGATGCGGACGAAAATGGATTTGAGAATGTTACGCTGGATGGTACTGACAGCTTTGACCCAGACGGCACGATTGTGAGCTACACCTGGCGTAATGCCTCAGGTCAGGTAGTCGCCACCGGTGCTAATCCAACAATTCAACTTACTGTCGGTACATGGGTTCTGGAGCTAACAGTTGTGGACGATGATGGTGCGGAGGCGACTGACACGGTGACAATTGTTGTCGAGTCACCAGCACCAACCAGCACACCACGACCGACTGATACAAGGGTGCCTTCTCGGACGCCGATCCCACCATTTGACTGCGATCTGTTGAGTGCAGGACAAGTGAGCTTCTCTGGCAACCGTGTATCAATCCAGTTTACCAATGCCAATATCGACAGCACCACGCTGACCCGCGCGAACTTGAATTGGCGTACCATCGGTTCTTATCCGACGATGTATGTCTCCAGCTTCTCGCTGGATGGCATTGCTCACTGGTTGGGTCAGGACTATACACCGCCGACGGATACCAATGCCGATCCGTCGAACCCACCGGATGTGTTCCTGAATGCGGATCGCACTATGCCGGGTGACTCGGTGGTGACCTGGGAAGCGGTCTTCGCGGGTGGTCCTCCGGTACTGAACAATCCCTATGCGAATCCACCGATCGAGTACATGACTCAGTACGACCTGGGCGGTACTTATTTCGAATTTCTCAATCCGGAAGATGGTTCGATCTGTCACATTGAGCTTGATTTGCCAGAACCGACACCAAGCCCGACGATTGACCCGGCGCGTCCCAGCAATACACCAACCTTCACGCCGGACTGCGCCAGTGATCAGATCAGCGTGCGCTTCATCGAATTCCAATCATTTGGCGTGGTACGGCTTGAAGTGACGAATCTGCGCCCAGTGGTTGGCATCCTGCTCGACTTCCAAGTGAACTGGATCCAGCGGTCACCCGGGATTATGACGCTCGAAAGGGTGACTGTAGGCGGTAACGGACCAGCGGATGTGATCACACCAACGGTGCGTGTATGGCAGTCTGGCAGCGCATCTGAGGACGCCAATCCGCCGACATCTGGTAAAGGGGAAGGAACCTGGCTATCAGACTTTACCTTCCCGCCAAACAGTGTGACTCCGTTGTACCTGGACTTTGGCGGCACAACAACAACGATTCAGTCATCGTTCAATGTTCAGAAGTCGGACTTCAATGGTACCTGGTTTGAGATTAGCTGTGGTACCGATGGAGGCAACAATGGTGGTGGTGGTGGTGGCAATAGTGGTCGCATCGACCTGACCGAGGAAGATACGCCGCAGCCGACTGATACGCGTGGGCCAACGAATACCCCGCGTCCAACCTATACACCATCGAAGACATGGACACCTGGGCCTCCAACCAATACACCAAGGCCTCAGCCTACAAGTCCGCCGCAGCCGACCAACACCCAAAAGCCGCCGACGCCATTTGTGCTGCCGTCGCCGACCCGTAGTGGCGGTAGTGGTGGTGAGTAAGTCCAGTAGTAGATGAAACTAAAATCCCCTGATCGTATGGTCAGGGGATTTTTTATTAGACACTTGAGTGCGTTGAGATGCGAAGGCGCGAAACAGAAAACCGCCCACTATGCGGGTGGTCTTGACTGGATTTCTATCCCAGCCCGCCGGAATTTCGCTTCAATCTGTTCGCGGGTTTCACGGAAAGACATTTCCAGATAGGGGAAGCCCAACCACACATTCATCAGGCCAAAGATCGCACCAGTGATCACGCGAAAAATTGGCAACGTCTCGCGTGGCGGCCAGAAGTTGAAAGGTGGATAGCCAAGCATCTGACTGAGGCCATCCAACGCGATTGGACCCAGACCGAGAAATGCGTATAGCAGAAGCGGCACTGGGCGCAAACGATAGCGCACACGCCGGAATAAAATTGCGCCGACAAAAATTGCGGTGTAAATCGCAATGTCTCGCTCGCAGAGTGTGGTTTTATAGCCCATTGTTTCACTACCACGAAAGTCCCGCGCACCGAATTGCAGCCAGGGGGTAAACTCCTGTAGATCCCCCTCTGTGACCATATCTGGCAGTGCCCCTCCGTGATAATGAGCGTACCAGGCGCTATATGCAGCGATAAAATCTGGTGATTGGATCGCATAGTCCTCAAATGGAGCTAGATCGGTGCCGCTCACTTCACGTGGATATGCACTCTGGTCACCAAAGATGAAAAACGAACGGAACGCGAACTGATGGCAGAAGGGGCTGTATATTGTATAGAGCACTTCACTCGGCCCACGTAGCCCTAAATGCATCAGGGTAGGGGCTACCCATGGGAGCGTTACATAGACGCCGAGAATAACAGTGGCAATGCCCAGCCAGTTTCGGGCGACTCTCAGCAGGAGGCGGTTGGCCTGTAATGCAAAACGACGGTTACGCGTATTTTCACGGGACATGCTTTCCTCAACTGAAGTATGGCGCTAGGGCGGCCTCAAGTGCGCTCTGGCTGATCGGGCCGTAGAAGATCTGTTTGATGACACCATTTGGCGATATGACAAAGGTTGAAGGCTGACCGCGCAGCCGATATGCTGCCGCGACAGCCTGCTGTTCGTCGAGCAGTATATCATAGGTGAGGCCCATTGCCTGCTGCCATTCGCGGACAGTTGAGGCGGTTTCGCCTATATTGATCGCCAGCAGGCGCATTCCTTGTTCCTGATGCTGCTCGTAGAATGCCTGAAGAATTGGCATTTCTACCTGACAGGGAACACACCATGTCGCCCAAAAGTTGAGCACTACCGGGGAACCTTGCAACTCACGCAAGCTGATGACCTGCCCGTTGAGCGACATTTGCTCAAAATTTGGTGCCACAGCATCTACTTCTGGTGCGACAGGCAGTTGCCCTGGGACAACCTGCCCGGTAAAAGCCGCGCGCTGCGGCAGCCCCATTTGTATAAGAATGAAAAAGGCTGCACTCAGTGAGATGGCAGCCGCGCAGAATGTCAGTAGTCGTTTCAATGCTATGGCTATCAATCAGGATGCCAGCGCACCGTCAATCATATCGTGGATCTGTTCCACAGTCAGCGCGCCATAGTTCCGCTGGATGATTTTACCTTCACGATCAATGATGTAGGTGCTCGGATAGCTGATCACGTTGTAAAGTGCCTGTACCTGTGCGGTTTCATCCATCAGCATCGGAAAAGACAGATTCATTTCGTCACGGAACTCCTGGACATCGGCAAGCGTTTCGCTGTTATTTACGGCCAGGACGGTAAACCCATCGTTTTTGCGCTCATTATAGATCGCCTCAAACTCCGGCATCTCAACACGGCATGGGCCACACCATGTCGCCCAAAAGTTCAAAAGGACCACTTGGCCCCGAAAATCCGCCAGTCGTACGGGTTGACCACTGTCGCTTACTGTTTCGAATTGTGGCGCAAAAGAGCCAACTGCCAGCCCAATTGAGGGCTTGTTGGTCGTCTCTGCCAAGTTGGTGAGGTCTAGTCCTGTGTTGCTTTGGGGGATATTCAGTGGTTCAACATTCTGGCTGGTTTCAGCGGCTTCTGGTGTGCTTTCAGCCGCCTCACCATTGGTTGGATTTTCAACCGCGTTGTCGGAAGATCCCGTAAGAAAGCCCAGCACTGACTCTTCCATCGTAACAGAAAAATCCGCGAACTGGTTCGAGAATTGCTGGCTAAGACTTTGCAACTGACCGCTGGCTACCAGGAGGCCAATCAAAACAAGGAAGGCACCACTGACCAGCTCAATACGATGCATTTGCCGTTGTAAACGACGCAGCAAGCTCTGTGCGCTGTCGAGCATCAAGGCAGTCAACAGGAAAGGGATGCCCAAGCCAAGAGAATAGGCTGTGAGCAAAAGACCTGCCTGCCCTACATCACCGCCATTGGCGGCCATCGTCAGCACGGAGCCATAAACCGGGCCGATGCAGGGAGTCCACCCGGCGGAGAAGATCACGCCCATGATGGCCGAGCTGGCAAAACCCCGGTCATCGGGTTGGGTCTGGGTCATCTGGCGGCGGGTATCTGTGTAAAAAGATGTCTGAAGGCGGTTGATAGTCCGGTTCCAGAATGTACCTGGGCTGGTAAATGCACCATCAAGAAATAACCAGACGAGGAAAATAGCAACGGCAATCAATGCCAGCACAGGAGCCCATACTGTGGCTTCCCATATAGACACATCCCAGATCGCCAGCGTACCGGTAAAGCCCCATACAAGCAGCGCAATTCCCACAAGGGCGAAAACGATGCTGGTGAATATGTTGTTGGTCAAGGACTCTTTGGCTCGAAAACGAGCAAACAACGCGGGCATTACGCCCATGAAATGCAGGCCGAAGAAGATAATCAACAGGCCGCCGATCCGACCGATAATATTGGTGACAGTACTGATGTTTGAGCCGCCGATCACGCTGATGAACGCGGTCGAAAAGAGGCCGAGGACGACAAATACAAATGTGAAGCCTGCAACAAAAAACAACCCGTGCGCAACCGTGTTCAATCGGTTGCTAAAACCGCTGGATACGGTCTGTCCGCCTGTGGTGACCGCGACGGTATGTGTCAAGCGCCCACCCATATAGCCAATATATGCAGGAACCAATGGTAGCACGCAGGGGGAAATGAAAGAAACGATACCAGCAATAAGCGCAATAAAAACAGTTACTTCCATAGATACCTCTCTTGATCAGCCCACATCTTACACCAGAGACTTGTTTCTTTACAGACAACGCTTCGAAATCTAATCTTTCGTTTCAGAATCTCAAAAAATGCTTACGAGAGCATTATCAGGAACATATTGGTAAAGCCAGCGCGCGACGAGCGTGCTGGTTTGGATTTCCGGTCCGGGTACTGGTACACCAAACGCATTATGCCAATAGACGCCGGAGAGAAGGCCTATATCCGCGATCTGAAGCTGCCAGGGCGCACCGGCCAGTGCACGTGGCTGTGATGGTACATCATAAGCGATTCCAGCCGGTATACGGCCTTTAAGCGCAAAAATACCTTGCGGCAGCTCACGCCCGCTGGAAAACGGCGCAGTCAACAACTGTACCCCGTTTTCGTACATCTGAAGTCGTTGTTTTTGTTGATCGACCTCAACCTGCACGATTCCGCCATACCGTTGGTTTATTAGGGCGCGCTGCCAGTGTGTAGTTTGAGTCCAGCCAAGGAGTGAATGATCTGTGGATTGGATGGCGTACCAGTGTTGATTGTCAAATTCCAGCACATCGACCACCTGAGCCACGCCACCATGTCCAATGCGAGTGACAAGCGGCGCATCCGGTGCGCACCATTTGCGGACGACCGCCACGGGGCTGGCGACTTCCAGCCAGCAGGGAAAGTCGGTCACAGGTGCTTCGACCGGGTATAGGGTCATGGGTTGGATGGCTTCACGAGGGACGTAGCCGCTGTTTAACAGGTACCAACCCTGATTGTAACTGCGAATAGGATGGATGCTCTCCGGCCATAGCTGCCGGACGGCTGGGCTCCCAATAGCAGGTGCGCCGTATACTGTGGTTGGATACAGGGTGCGACCATAAGCAGGCGCTTCAGCAGAGGAGGGGCGGTTAAAAAAGCTTTTAGGATCCAGCGTACTACCCAGAAGCGTGATTCCGGCAGCATGCAAGAATTGACGTCGAGAAAATTGCGACAATCCGTCTCTCCAGATTAATGGGTTACGTGAAAGGTGATGCTGTGCGATGTTTCTTCTGCGCTGTTATTATCGGAATCACTGATCGCACGGGCTGTCAGGCGATAGCTGCCAGGCGCGTAGGGTGTCCATGTGGCTGACCAGGGTGTCCATACATGCGATGGCCCGGCTGAAAACTCGACTGGCATCCATGGCCCGTCATCAATATTGACCTCTATTGTTTTGATTGAACTTCCCCCAGCGAACGCGAAGCCTTCTAATTTAACCGGACCCTGGATGGTTGTATGCGCGTGAGGAGTGGTGATTACCGCTCTGGGCGTGACAGTGCCTTGTGTGGACCACCCACGCTGCTCCCAAACGCTGAGAGCAGGTTTTGTACTGAACTCGATACGTTGTATCCAGCGCGGCATTTTATAGCCATAACGCGCAGGGGCGACCAGTCTCAGTGGAAAACCGTGCTCTGGTGGCAGCGGACGATCATTCATTGCGTAGGCCAGCAAAGCATCGTGCAAGTGATGGAGGGGCAAACTGGTCACATAGCCATCTGCTGCGTAGAAGCAGGCAAACCGGGCAGCAGGATGCAGCTCAACTTCATCAATCAAATTTTGGGCAAGAATACCTTTCCATAGCGCCGTGCCAACTAAATCACTTCCACCCGCACAGGCAAGCGTATAGGCCGCCTCGGTTGCGTTCATGCGGTGCAGGTCAGTATAGGAGAGCGACAGCGGCGTCTCCACCATGCCGGAGACCATCAGTGACCAGTAATCGGAATGAAGCGCCGGTATCTGGCGCACCGGATGCTGAAAAAAGAGGTTAGTTGGTGTATAGATGGTCATGGACTATAGGTGAACCCTTTGACTGCCCAAAGTGTGTTACTATAGTGTCCATTATACATGATTGTCCCCTATAAACCGCCGGAATTACCTGAAGAAAAGCTGAGACCTCTTATGCTGCAAAAAAAGGAACTTTATTTAGAGGCGGTAGATATTTTTCGTGATCTGACTCCGGCTGAAGTGGAAGTGATCGGTCACCGAACGACACTCATGAATTACCGTGCCGGTCATTTGTTTTATGCACCAGATGACCAGGGAGAAGCACTCTTTATTCTCAAACATGGGCGCGTGCAGATCTATCGTATTTCCCCGGATGGTCGTAAATTTATCGTCTCTATTCTCCACCCCGGTGCGATTTTTGGACACATGGCGCTCGTGGGACAGCGGATGCATAACGCTTTTGCCGAAGCATTGGATGACTGCCTGATCTGCATCTGGGACCGGGCTGAGATTGAACACGTCATGGCAGATAAACCGCAAATCGCGCTGCGTTTTCTGGAATCGGTGAGCGCACGTTTGTTACAAGCAGAGCAGCGGCTGGAAGAAATGACCTTTAAACGGGTGCCGGCACGTATCGCGGGGCTTATCATTCAGCTTGATCAGGAGCACGGCAGTAAAGGCGTTGTAAGAGGTTATACGCACCAGTCGTTCGCCGATATGATCGGCACCTACCGTGAGACCGTGACCCATACATTGAACGATTTCAAAGACCAGGATTTGATCCGCATCGGACGGAAGACAATTGAAATCCTGGACGTAAAAGGACTACGATCGGTCGCAGATTCATAAAAAAAAGACAGCCGGATGCGGCTGCCTGTTTGTTTGCGAAGGGATTAGCGGCGTGCCATGGAGGCCTCGACACACTTGGCACCGCCTGTGCCAACGATGGTTCCGTGGCGGGTTCCCGCGGGGATGTCGGCCCTGTCGCCGGGGCGCATACGCATGCGCTGGTTGCTATCGGGCAAGACGATTTCGACCATCCCTTCAACTACATACAGGACTTTATCATACCCATGACTGCGCACCGCATAACGGTGGTTGGGCATGTTCATCCACATATAGGGACGAAGACCTTCTTTTTTCATTTCTCGGGTGATGGTGGAGAGTGTGGGGTGTTGTCCCCCCGTCCAGCGGGTGACACGGATACCGATATTCTGATTTTTAATTGCCATAAGCCTCAGCCTATGCTCCTTCGATTGTTTTGCTCAGCAACGTTTTACTAGCCGATTTTTGAACTAAAGTCCTATTTACAAATCTAAAAAACGTGCATTTTTTACTCTATCGAGCAAACGCGAAGCATTTTACCGCCTTCCTAATGATTTTTCAAGTAGCCAACAAGGTTCGTGTACATGGCGTAGGTCACCGCGATGATCGCGATACTGCCAATGCCCCTCGTCTTCGCTGAAGATATGATAATCCAACCGCTTATACAAGCGCAGTGCATCTTTGTTCGCTTTTGCTACGGCAATTGTCACATGATTCAGGCCGCGCTGCTCAACGATCGCTTCGGCGGAATGAATAAGGCGCGTGCCAACACCCTGCCGCTGAAACATCTCCATGACACGAAACGAGTAGAGATAGGCATAGGGTTCTTCCGTCGTTTTAAAGTGGATAAAAATATGCCCGATAGGGAAGTTGTTGAGATCAGCCAGCAGCATCAACCGTTTGCCTGCCTGCTGTTCGTGAAACGTGCGGCGGAAGAGATTGCGGAAATGAAGATATTGTCCATACCACTCCAGTTTAGGAATATCCTCACGTTGCGCAACCCGCAGCCGCACCTGAAGGTGGAGATCGACCACATTTTCATCATGAAGCGTCATCGCAGATGCCCTCAGCCAGCCATTGCTTGACCAATTGACGTTCACCTGCCATATCCTGTATTTCCGCATTCAGCCGGGCGTGCCGCAGCCGGGTAAGAATGGTCTGGTAGCATGGCCCTGGTTTGATCGCCATTTCACGCAATACATCGCCATTAAGCTCAGGCTGGATGTGCTGCCACTTTTCTTCATAGCGCGCAATGTAATCTTTGATCTGTGCATTACAGGTAGTCAGCCAGATGGTCAGCCGCGCGACTTCAGCGTACCGTTCCAGAATTTCGACTACCTGGGAAGGCTGGAGTTCTGGGTTGCTTAGTATTTCGCCGTGTTTAAAGCGCAAGTGCGCGGTATCGACCAGCGATTGTGCCAGCCGCTTGCCAATCTGCAGGCGCTCACATAAATCTTCCAGGTTTTCTGGCTGAATATCGCTTGCCAGGGCATGCCAGTAAAGCGTCCGTAAATCAGGATCATCTGCCTTTTGCCAGGGGGCCTTACTGGTGCGTACCGCCTCAAAGCGGCGGCTGATG
>JAIOHN010001001.1 GCA_019912985.1 Anaerolineae bacterium
CCACCGCATCTTATTTATCTTCAGCGACCATGCCCGAATCATTTGCCTGGGTGCTGCCCGGTCCCGGCAGTTGGGATGTCACACTGGAATGGACTCGGGGTGGAGGGTGGGAAGTTTCCTCACGTGATAGCTTAGTTCGCATTAAGTGTATTGAGATTGATATTGAGGAGGGGCAAGTCGCTGGACCGCTCGCAGGCAATCTGCTGGATGGTCGCATCAACAATGACCAGACCAAGGATGTCGCGGCTCCCGTGGCCGTCTACTGCGCGGATGGCAATGTTGACGTCTACAAAATTGATGCGGAAACGGGTAAAGGCACGCTGGTCATTCGCGAACCGCAGGTCGAGGGCACCCCGGAAGATGGCGAAAATACACTGCTGGCCTCAGCAGAGGGGGTAAGCCTGTACTGGCTGTCGACCGGCGAGTATCAGGTGAACACGCCAAACTTCGAGGGCATCCTGTACTCTATCGTCTGGGAGGGATGTGACTCTCGCACTTTGTACCACCTCGCCCCATAAGTCCAACACACGAAACGATCAAACAGGCCGGTGACTCCGGCCTGTTTGCGTTTACAAAGCGCGCAGGCTGTTCAAAACCTGATTGAAGATGGTCTGATTATCGAAAGTGCGCAGCGACATCGAGCGATTGCCGACGACCATAAATATGGCGACCGATGGCCCTGGGTCACCATCGACACGGTCAGCGCTGAAACTCACCCGAATGCCGTTGATCCCGCCGGGCAGACTTACCGCTTCCTGAGCGATGATCTCACGATTGCCCAGGCAGGCATTGACGCTCTGGCAGGCGGCAACCTGCTCCTGTGGGGAGCTTACCTGTCCCGGTGAGCTGTAATGCAGTTCGATAATGTCCCCTGATGGACCGAAGAAAGCGATGTAAGAGTCGCTTTCCTGAATGGTCCAGTCGGCGGGCAGCCCCAACGCGATCCCTACCACGGGATTGTTGTAGGTTTGCACAAGCTCAACTGGTGCGGCAGTGGGCAGGTTGGTCGTTTGACCACCGCTGCTGCCACCCGGCAGGTATAGTTCCTGGCCGATGTCAATCGTGTCCGGGTTATCCAGGCAGTTGGCTTCCGCCAGTTCCGTGACACTGACATCCGCTTCGGCAGCAATCACGCCCAGCGTATCACCAGACGCAACAATATAGATCTGGTTCCAACCGGCAGGTGGAATACAGCCCGCTGCATTCGGGGTCACTTCGACAGTCACCGGAATACTGGTCGCCGCAATCGTCGCTGGCTCGGACGTGACAATAACCACTTCCTCAGTGGTAGTCAGATTACAGGCAGTCAACAGCAGCCCGATTACGAGGATGAGAACGCATCGCATGAAGTCACCTCTCGTCTATTACTGTGCATCATGCAACAAATTTCGCAACCTGGCAAATGAAAGGAAAAAAACGTACATCCTTAATTAACAACAAACCACAAGCGGCTTTATGATTTAGTTACGTAACATTACGATAGGAGATTAAATAATGCGTAAATTCAAATTATTCTCGCTATTCCTGCTGTTTACTTTAATAGCTTCGATGATAGTCGGCAGCGCTGCTGCACAGGATTATCGTTGCATCGGCTTCAGTATTCAGCTGCGCAACGATGATACAGTAGCGCATACTGCCACGATCTACTTCGGACGTTTTTCCGATGGCTCCGCGCTGACCCATACTGCCAGCCTGACTCTCCAGCCAGGTGAAAGCGGCTTTTTGCGCTTATACGCCAATATACCGGATGTCCGCTTTTTCCTGGGCGGTGGCCCGGGGGGATTGACGATTATTGGAGCCGATGATTTCGGCAATGCCGTCACCCTGGATACTTGCAATGGTGGACGCATTGATGATGGACGTGTCAATGATGGGCCGAACCAGCTTGCCGCGCCGGTAGCTGTCTACTGCGCTGCGCCGAATATCGAGGTTTACAAGATCAATGCCGAAACAGGTGAAGGTTCCCTGGTCATTCAGGAGCCGCAGGTGAGTGGCGAGCCTGAAAGCGGCGAAAACCAGTTGCTGGCCTCGGCGGAAGGCGTCACCCTTTCCTGGCTGGCAAACGGCAGTTATCAGATTAACACCGTGAATTTTGAAGGGAACCCCTTCATCATCGCCTGGAACGGCTGTGATGGAGGTTCCCTGGATTACATCGCCCCACGGTCGGGTTGATGAACTGCGCATACCGGGGCGAGTGCTTAGGCTCGCTCCGGTTTTTTACCTCGCATGTAGTGGAAGCTGATGGCGAATCCCATGCTGAACACACCTAGCCAGTTGCCCATCAGATCGCTGATATTAGAATCTCGATCAATCACGAACCACTGGAATAACTCGGTGCTGGTGCCGGTGAGCAGCGCAAAGCTCATGGCGATTAGCAGTGCGTGATGCGGGCGAAACCACTGGCACAGCGCGCGCCAGGTAAGCAGCGTGAGGATCGTAAACAGGCCGATATGCCCGAATACGCCGGAATTTTCATTGTTGCCGATGGCAGCCGCCAGCACCCGGACCAGGGGAACACTACCCGGCAGTGTGGTCAACAGCAGCACGAATACGCCCCAGACCAGCATCCCAATCCAGCTAAGCGGTGAAAGGACAGCGTAACGCTTCATAAGTGTGATCTCCTTTCGTCACCGTGTCATTGTAAGGCCAATGCCTTCAGCAGCGCGTGACGTGTGGCCTACGGTTTTCAGATGCTTTATACACGGCGATCAGGTCAATCACGCAGAAATGTGCGGAGCGTACCGCTTTTTCGGAGAATCAAAAAGCCGGGCGATCAACCCGGCTTTCGTTTATTTGACCTGCACGCCACCGCGCACAGAGCTTTCTTTACGGTAGTCCTTGAGCCAGCCATAACGCAGCGGATCGCTGATAATCAACTCGTCCAGCGCCTTGTGATCGTAGGTCCGGCGGATGCCTTCAGCCACCAGACGGGCATAACCCTCGTCGTCAGACCAGTTGGCCCCTTTTGCTTCCAGCAGCTCACGCAGCTCTTCTTTGGCGAGCTGAACTTTCTCATCCAGCGCCGTCATGCGCTCCTGCATACCGCGAATATAATCGACATGTTCAGCAATTTGCTGATCGACTGTTTCTTCAATTCTTGTGACCATGTGGGGTTTTAACCTCATATTTATAGCCTGTTACAGTGTACATTACGGGGATTAAAATACCCCCAGCGACGTATAAGAATCCTGTCAGATCACGTATAATGGTGGCGTGATTTCCAGTGAATGAGGGCTTATGCAGAAATTGATCTTGCTGGTGCTGCTGGCGTCATTGGCGGGCTGCACCTTTGGTTTTGAACCAGCCGATAACCCCGGCGGCAGCGTGCCGATTGGGGGCGAAAGTGGCACTGTCACCCGCGTGATTGATGGCGATACCATTGATGTCTCGATCAACGGCCAGACTTACCGCGTGCGCTATGTGGGAGTCAACACACCGGAGCGCGATGAAGTCTGCTATCAGGATGCGACCAATGCCAATCGTGTGCTGATCGAGGGTCAGGTGGTGCAGCTGGTGAAAGATGTCAGCGAGACCGACCGCTATGACCGCCTGCTGCGCTATGTCTATGTGGGCGATACTTTTGTCAACGCCGAGCTTGTACGCCAGGGATTTGCTGAAGTGGTCTCCTACCCGCCGGATACGGCGCAGTTTGAGAACTTCCGCACATTAGAGATCGAGGCGACCAACGCCGGACGTGGCTGTCATCCAACAGGTATTTTTAACGATGGGAGTTATTCACGATGATTGAAACCGAGCGCTTGCGCTTGCGCAGTTTTACACCGGATGACCTCGACGATCATTACCGGCTGGTTTATGGGCAGGCCGAGGCCATGCGCTATATCGGTGATGGCACACCGCGCACTCGTGAACAGACGGCTCAGTTGATTAATGGGTTTATCGCCTTTGCCGAGACACATCCCTTTACGATCTGGGCGGTTGAGACGCTGGAAGGCGATTTTATCGGCCAGTGCGGGCTGATTAACGTCCCTAATGGTGCGGAGATTGAGGTCGCCTATGCCTATGGCAAGCCTTACTGGGGTCAGGGTTATGCCACTGAAGCTGCGCGCGCCAGTGTGCGTTATGGCTTTGAGTATGGCGGCCTGGAACGCCTGATTGCGATGGCCTATCCCGACAACAAGGCTTCGCAGCGCGTGATGCAGAAAATCGGGATGCGCCATGAAGGGTTGACTGACCAGTATCACAGCCTGACGCTGGAAAAATACAGCATCGAGCGTGCCGCCTTTGACCCTGGCGATGCGCGTTTTGTGATCAAGGAAGGAGCGCAGGATGACGGTGATTGAGACTGCACGGCTGCGGCTGCGGCCTTTTACGATGGATGATGTCGAGCCGTATTATCAGGCGATTCTGGGTGATGCCCAGGTGATGGAATTTCTCCCCGGCGGCAAACCACTGCCCCGCCCACGTGCCGAGTCGTTTGTGCGTGGATTAGTCGACCACTGGAATGAGTATGGATACGGCTTGTGGGCGCTGATCCATCGTGAGTCCGGTGCTTTGATCGGCCACTGCGGTTTGCAGCAGGTGGATTACGCCGCGGAGCCGGAACTGGCCTTCGCACTGGCACGCGGCTATTGGCGGCAGGGGCTGGCGCAGGAGGCGGCGACGGCGGTGCTGCGCTACGGCTTTGAGACCCTGGGCCTGGAGAAAATTATCGCGGTGTTCGTGCCGGAAAATTACGCCTCACGGGCTGTGCTGAGAAAGATTGGCATGAGTTTTGACCGCAACGCCCGGGTTTTCGGGGATCGCCTTCCGCTTTACAGCCAGGAGCAGGGTTTCTTCCTGCCAGATGAAGACGCGCCCTATCAGATAGTCGAATAACGGGGTTTTACAACTCAACCCGCACAATGCGGTCGAGACCGGCGTAATCCTGAATGACTGTCGCTTCGCGTGGTTGCAATCGGGCTTGCGCCAGTGCCAGCGCTGCCGCACCCTGATCCGCCCCAATCTCCAACAGCACCAACTTTGGCTCTACCTGCGGAATCGCATTGAGCAGGCGGCGGATGATGTCCAGTCCATCCGGGCCGCCATCAAGCGCCAACAGCGGCTCATAGCGGCTGACCGCCAGTTCCGGCAGTTCATCGGTGGCGATATACGGCAGATTCGCCATCACTACATCCACCTTGAGACCGCGTTCGATCAATGGTTGCAGCAAGTCGCCCTCATAGAATGTGACATTGGCGCTCTGCTGGGCAGCGTTCTGCCGGGCAATCATCAGCGCATTCGGGCTGATGTCGGTGGCATAAACCTGCACCTGGGGGCAGTTCGCCGCCAGAGTCACAGCCAGCGCGCCGCTGCCTGTGCCAACATCGACCACTTTCGCCTGCGGCTGTGCAGCGATAAATGCCAGTGCTTGTTCCAACAGCAGCTCGGTTTCGGGCCGTGGGATCAGCACCCCTGGCGCGACCAGCAGGTCACGGTCGTAGAACGCCCGCCGCCCCAGGATATAGGCCACTGGCTCCCCGGCGGCGCGTCGGGCGGTCAGCGCTTCGATGTGCGCAAGCTGCGCCGGAGTCAGCTCTGCTTCGGGATGCGCCAGCAAATAACTGCGTTCGACTTCCAGCACGGCGCACAGCAGGATTTGTGCATCCAGGTTGGCACTGTCGGAAACTGGGCTAATCCGTTGCTTGGCTTGTTGGAGCGCCTCTTGAATGGTCATGCGCGGAATTATACAACAGGTGCAGGCTCGCCAAAAAATTTGTACACTGGAACCTGAGTCCCCTTTGGCTGACGGACTCAACCTACTCAGGAGCGCCTTTTATGGAAATCGTCACGGGTATCATGGTGAATCTGCCTCATGTGGCCCAGGCTGTGATTTTGCCACTGCGCCGCCAGATTAACCGGGAGCAGGTCATCTGGTATCCAGCCCATATCACCCTGTTGTACCCCTTTGTCCCTTATGACCAGGTGGAGCAGGCAGCGGCTCGTCTGGCCGATTTAGGCGCTCGGATACCGCCGTTTCGGGTCACGCTCAGCCAGTACGGCTTCTTCCCAAAGGCGATCTATCTCAAACCGGCAGACTCCCTCCCACTGCGCTCATTGTTGCAGGCGGTCCAGTCGATTTTTCCCGATTACGTACCTTATCAGGGCGAGTTCGGCAGTGAGTACAATCCGCATGTCACACTGCTCAATACCGAGCAGGAAATTCAACAGGCCGACTTTCACCTGCCGCCGCTGGAGCCGATCACGTTTGAAGTTAATCGCATCCAGCTCATGAGCGGAATCAAAGGCGCGCAGCTGCCGTGGCTGACGGAGGCGGTTATCCGGCTGGAGGGTGGCTAAATGTTGAGCATGCCGTTGGCGACCATGAATACGCGCCCGCCCACTTCTACCCGCAGGCTGTCGCCTTCAGGCATGGTTCGCAGCATCAGCAGGGATGGCCGCCCGATCTCGTAACCCTGCTCGACCTGTACAT
>JAIOHN010001002.1 GCA_019912985.1 Anaerolineae bacterium
AACCTCCAGGCAGTGGTACTTCAACGCTGGCTCGCGCTCGGATTGGTCTTTATCATCCTGACCAGTCTTGCCCTGTCTGCTGCCCTGTGGTTGTCCCGCTCTATCATCCAGCCGTTGTACAAGCTCCGTGATTCAGCCGTGCGGCTTTCAAAGGGTGATTTCACGCACCGGGTAGCCTACAGCGGCACCGACGAAGTTGGAGAAGTGGCACTGGCGTTTAATGAAATGGCGCAGGAAGTTGAAAGTATGATCGAAGAACAACGCGCCTTTGCCAGTAACACATCACATGAACTGCGCACCCCTTTGACCACGATTCGCCTGCGCACCGAAGCGCTGCGCACCGATAAAACGCTGGATGGAGCGACTACACAGCGCTATATTCAAGAGATTGACAACGAAGTCGCCCGTTTGAGTGATCTGGTACAGGATCTTACCCTGCTTTCACGATTTGATGCCGGGCGCAGCGAGCTTGGTCAGGACGAGATCGATTTTGTGCGGTTGGCGCATAGCTTGCAACAGCAGTTCGTTCCACAAACAAATGACCATCACATCCACATCACGCTGCAACTGCCTGCCCAGCCCATGTTAGTCAAAGCCAGCCTCAATCACCTGTTGGTGGTCTTTCGCAACCTCCTCGATAACGCCATCAAGTACACTCCGAATGGCGGCGAAATCACCTGGGAAATCAAAGAAGCAGGAGACACCATTCTCAATGTCATCCATGACACCGGTCAGGGCATTGCACTCGAACACCTGCCTCACCTCTTCGAGCGCTTCTATCGTGCCGATAAAGCCCGTACACGAAACATGCCCGGCACGGGCCTGGGGCTAGCACTGGTCAAATCCATTGTAGATGCTTATGGCGGCCAGATTCGCATCGAAAGCGACGGGATCGGCCAGGGAACCACCGTTTACGTCAGCTGGCCGCGAGAGGCTGCGCCACTCGAATAACCCAGCTAGTTGATGACCTTCAACTCCAGATCGAGCAGGCGAGCGAGTTTCCGAATTTTGCCTGTTTGGTGACCAATGCCTAAAGCACAGTGATGTGTTGGGCCTTCGACACACCATGCATCCATAAACGAAGCAGGGTCGAGATTAAATTTCAGGCGCGAATTGGTATTGCCGATCCGCATCGTATCGCCAGGGATCGATTCGCCCTCCGCGGCCAATAATTTCAAGCGACCATCCGCCGTTTGAGTCAAGCCAAGAATAGTGATCGGGCCGGTTTTCACTTTGAATTCGACCGAAACACCATAACCCCGCTTTCCGTGAAACAAACCCAAACCACGAAGCACTGGCTTATCATCGCTGATCGCAATATGACCAGGACCGTCATGTCCCATGAGGATAAAATCCTCATTAAAATCCATCGCATAAAATTCTGTGAAAGAACCGCCTGCCTTCAACCGGTCCATAATCATCATTGCGACACAGGTCTTGAGGTCGCCTTCGCCCGATGCAGGGACACCACGCGCGGTCAGCAGCGAGTTGCCCACGATCAGAGAAGCACCAAGCTCTTCATTCACGTTGCCATCCAGCCCCCGGTAATAATAGGTCAATCCCTGCAAATCAAAATCTGCGACCAGCTTATCCAACCCTACCGCCACCTGCGCAGACCACCGCATGGCCTCATCCGTCACTGGCATCGAAATCTTGTCCTGTCCCGGCTCCGCAATCTCGAAAACGGCGTTGATCTCCTCAATTTTGGCGGCAATTTCGCTGCTGGTCACGCTGCGCACCCGCTGATGCAAATCATCCATTTCGAGCACTTCAATATGGGTGCCTAACTGCGCGTGATGCACCGTGAAATCAGAATACAAGTCCAACATGCCGGGATACGTATGTCCCAGGAAGCCGATTCGGCTGTAACTTACCGAACGCATCACACCGGCTGCATGCACCCAGTCCTCAATCTCCTGCCATGCGCGCACATGATATTGATTGGCACGACCTTCGACCTCGTGCAGCAGACCGGAAACCACATTGAATCGAATATTGCTGCGGGCAAAAGCGTTAGAAATTTCCGGGACACAGCAGGCGCAGCAGTTCGCCAGCCATTCAGCGGTGTCGGTATCCAGATAATCTAGTGCTGGCACAGGCTGCAAATTCAGCACCAACACCGGAGCCCGGCGACGCTGTACAGCAGGCAGCACCTGCGAAGAGGTCGAATAGGTACCTACATAACAAATAATCAAATCGACATTTTCGCGCGTGAACAGATCACCGGCAGCACGTGCGCCAGGAGCATCGTCCACGAGGCCCGCAGAGACAACCTCGGCTCCCATATCGCGCAGCCGTTCCTCTATCCCACGTTGATAACCTTCTAAGCGTTCTTTTAAGCCTTCAAACTGCGGCCAGTACGCCGCCAGGCCGATACCAAAGACACCCACTCGAGCTTTCGGTTGATTCATTATTCGCTAAACTCCTGAATAGAAAGTTATTTTGCCCAATGATAACGCGTCTGAACTTATCCATCATGAGCGGCAACCCCTTTGGATACGTGGTAGGATCAATGATGAGAACCATAAACACATGACAAAGGAGCAGCTCATGATTATCGACGCCGATGTTCACATCTCCCCTACAGGTGAAGACGAAAATGCCGTCACCACAGAGCAGCTGCTGGAAAATATGGACAGGAACGGCATCGATAAAGCGTTGGTCTGGCTGCGACCGCCTTACATGCGCGAAATTGCGGACTCGAACCGCTACGTCTACGAAGCAACGCAGCGTTATCCAGATCGACTGCTGGGTTTTGGCTGGGTAGATCCGCACCTGGGTATCGAGCCCATGAAAGATGAGATCAAGCGCTGCATCGAGG
>JAIOHN010001003.1 GCA_019912985.1 Anaerolineae bacterium
GTCATGGCGTTTGGCCTTGTGGCTGGAATCAAAACCGCGCCCCTGACGCTGGTCTTGATGGCGTTTACCCTGGCCGCATTATTATTCTTCGTTTTTTTGAACACGCACGAGCATCGCCGCCTCATTGCCATGGTGGACGACATGCTGCGCGATCCCATTTTCTACTGAGTCATGGTGGCTTAATCAATCACCAGTAACCAGTCACCAGTGTCCGGCGGAGTCAATGTCTGCTCCGGCAGTGTGACCAGCGTGGTATCGTGCCAGTCTCCGCTACGTGGATTAAACCAGCGCGCACGTTCAGGATCATGCAGGGCTTCGGTGCGCAGGGTGATCGTCTGCCCCTCCGGCAAATAGGCAACGGTGATTTGACCATCCATGCTTTGCGCCACAGCGATGAAATCTCGCGGATCGTCCACGCCCGGTTGGGTCACCAGTACCTGCGCGGCAGGGCGCAGAGTCCACCAGGGCAGGCGGTCGAAAAACTGGCGCAGCAGGGTCATGCCATCTAACCCTGGTGTATCCAGTGCTGTATCCCATGTTCCCACGAGTCCGATAGTAGGGTGATTTTCCGCTTCTTCTGCTTGATCCGCTGCCCACATCCAGATCGCGTTATGGCCGTAAGTCACACCCACAGGCGGGGATATTAGCAGGCTCCAGTAGGAGGCTCGGCGCACTTCATAAGCCTTGAAGATGGTATCGCTGTCGTAGGATGGGTGTGTTTCGTAATTCGGTTCCAGATTAATCACGGGGATGAGCGGGTCGCTGTTCCAGTCATTGGCAGGGGGTCCTTCAACCAGCCAGCGCAGATTCTTCTCGCTGTCACCGTGACCGCTCTGGTAGCCGATAAAGTCAAACCAGGGTTCACTGCCGAAGTCTTCTTTTACCCAGTATTGGCCGCAGGGATGCATGGTCACTAACCGGTTGTGATGGTCGCCAAAAACCGCTCGCCCGACCCGGCACCAATGCTCGATCATGCCATCACGCTTGTAGCAGCCATCGCCTGCCATCAGCCAGACCACCTGATAGGCACCCCACCGCGCCTGGAGATAACGCGCTAACCGAATTGCGGCGGCTTCACTCAGGAGTTGTCCGGGGTCCTCCTTCATGTAGGCCCAGATCATGACCGGCGCGGCGATCATGCCGTGCTCGTTGAGGGCGGCGACTTTCGGATCGAGCCGGTGGTAGAACGGCACATTGAGCGTAATACGATCCGTGCCAATAAACGCCTGTTCGCCTAGGTTGTCGCGGGACATGCCGCGCCAGTGGGTGCTGACAAACTGGGCAGCGCTAAAACCCTGTGTATGACGATGTTGAAGATAACGTTCCCAGTCATGGGTAGTCGCCCGCATGACGCCGTTCCAGGGGGTATCAGCTAGCCAGAAGAATGGGGTTCCATCCGCATGAACGATTGACAGATGATCCTCTGCCACCTGGAGCGGTCCATGCAGGTAAAGCGGGTTTCTGCCGCTGTAAGCACTGCACTCGAACTGACCTGAATGACCATGCAGGCCGGTATTCCCTTCGTCAGAGCAGATGGTGTTCCACGTCCATTGGCCGATTTCATCAGGGCTGAAACGCACGCGCCACACATCACCGCCATCCCAGAAGGCATCAACCTGTGTTTGCTTGCCGGATGGGGCGCTGAACTGGACCTGTAAATCGACATCCCACAAGGCATTCTCGTAGGTGTCGGGACTGTAAAATGCGTATTCAAAAACCGTGTATTGGGCAATCATAATATTCTCCTGAGTGGTATTCTCACACCCGGCTAATGATAGCACGTATAGGAGAAAGACGCGTGTCAATCAGGGGGTATTAACGGTGTTGATTTGCCCATCGGTGACATGGAGCACCGCCGCTTGCTGCAAGAACGAATCGGTGAAAATGTCCAGCTCAGTGGTGGTCATGAGGGTTTGCGCGCCGCCTTGCAGCCGGTCGAGCAGATAAGCGCGCCGGTTCACATCCAACTCGGCGATCACTTCATCCAGCAGCAGAATAGGCCACTCGCCAATGCGCTCCCGCATCCACGACAGTTCGGCCAGTTTGAGCGCCATCACAGCGGTGCGGGCTTGACCTCGGCTGCCATACAGCCCGGCGTCGCGCCCGTTGATATTCAGCCGCAGTTCGTCGCGGTGCGGCCCGGAGAGGGTGACGCCGCGATTGATCGACTCGCCCAGGTCCGCTTGCAGCCGCTCGGCAAACTGCGGGACGATTTGCTCTGGCTCAAGCTGGCGGTGCAAATCTAACCCCGGCGTGTTGAACGAAAGCTGTCCATCCCCGCCAGCGGTCGGGCTGAAGCTTGGTTGGTATTCCAGTGTCAGAGTTTCCAGCTTGCCTGTCAGATCATGGTGATTGCGCTGGGCTTCGTTTTCCAGTTCGCGTAAAAAGCGCTGCCGCCCGGCGATAATGACCGCTCCCGCCTGCACCAGTTTTTCATCCCAGTAACCCAGTTCTTTAGGGCCAGCGTGCTTGTCGGCGATGCGCCGTAACAGGGCATTGCGCTGGGGCAGGATCTTCTCGTAGGTGACCAGCGCCTGTAAATACTCGCGCTCGACCTGTGAAAGCGTCTCATTCATGAACCTCCGCCGTTCCGAGGGTGATCCTTCGACCAGCGTAAGATCACGCGGTAGGAACAGCACCACGTTGAGCATCCCGACGACATCCATCACGCGTTTATCCGCGCCGTTGACCTTCAGCACTTTGCGGAATCGTTGGTTGCCATTTTCCGTGCGTTCCAGCAGCAGGGTGATCTCCATGCGGTCGAGGACACTGTGCTGGGTGTTGATCTCGGCAGCCATGCGCGAGAATGGGATGGGGTCGTTTTCAACCCGCCAGTTGATCAATTGGCGGTCGCTGGTGGTATAGGGAGAACGCGATGTGGCGAGGTAATAAATGGCTTCCAGAAGGCTGGTTTTGCCCTGCGCATTGGCTCCATGGATGACCGTTGTCCCAGCGGGAATCGGCAGTTCCAGTCGGGCGTAATTGCGGAAATTGGTTAGCGAAAGATATTCGATGCGCATGGTATCTGGTACTGTAAAACAAGAGTTCTATTTTACCGCGAATCAGGCTTAAATGCACCCGCCAGTATCCCTGAAAAAGGGTATTTTTAGCGGGTTTCACTAGGGCTATTTCGCCTGTGATATTAAAAAATAAGTTCTACGAAAATAGGGACATATGTCCACCATTTGACTCGCGTTTCCGGTTACAATAGAACGTATGTTTGAGATGAATCTGAGCTTGGGCGATCCAAAATCAGAGGCGCTTTTTCGTAAAACGACCTCTGTTTTCCCGCCACAATCACACCCCGGCGGCGACAATACCCTGCGTTCCCGCCATAGGGGGGTATGCTTGCCGCCGCCGCCGGGAGTGAGCGTTATTTGCTGATAACTTCAACGCCACCAAGATAAGGCACCAGCACCTCCGGTACGCGCACGCTGCCATCGGCCTGCTGGTAATTCTCCAGAATGGCGACCAGGACACGCGGTGTCGCCAGGCCGCTGCCATTGAGTGTGTGGACATACTGCGGGCGCTTTTCACCCTCTGTCCGGTAACGGATATTGGCGCGGCGTGCCTGGAAATCCTCGGTGTTGCTGCACGAGCTGACTTCCAGCCATTCCTGACAGCCGGGCGACCAGATTTCGATGTCGTATTTCTTGCTGGCGCTGAAGCCCAGGTCGCCAGTGACGATTTCCAGGCGGCGGAAAGGCAGCTTCAGCGCACGGCAGACATCGCTGGCAGCTTCGGCGAGCGATTCCAGTTCATCGTAGCTGGTTTCCGAGCTGGTGAATTTATACATCTCGACTTTTTCAAACTGGTGGACACGCTTGATGCCGCGCACATC
>JAIOHN010001004.1 GCA_019912985.1 Anaerolineae bacterium
GTGTGGAGGTCGCCGGACACGCCGTGAACTGGCTGGCGGAACACGAAGGCTGGCAAACAGATATTGTCGTCATCCGGCAACCGACCTCGCCGCTGCGAACGGCACAGCATATTGATGAAGCGCTGAGTGTGATGCTCGACCAGCAGGCCGATACAGTCGTGAGTGTGATGGCACTGCCGCATCATGCCAGCCCGTTCAAGATCATGAAGCTGGAAGGGGATCGCCTCAAGCCGTTCTGGGATCAGCCGCTGCCCTTCGACCCGCACAACCGTCACAGCGTGCCAGTGTTGTATGCGCGCAACGGCCCGGCAGTACTGGCGACTCGCACGCCCATCCTGCTGGAAAGCGGCACATTTTACGGCGATCACATCGCAGCTTATGTGATGAGTGAGGAAGAATCATTTGACATCGACACGCCGCTGGACTTGAAAATCGTGGAGTGGCTGCTGCGCGAGCGCCAGGGCGTGTTGAACCAGCATTGATCCGATTTGTGGCAAATAGATGCTTATTGTTAGCGGTGAGACAAAATGAACCTGTTAGAACACACACGGACCAGCGAACCCATTTCCGCCGATCCCGATCACGGCCAACCGCCGCTGCGCGTGGTGCATATCAGCGCGACGACCGGCGGCGTCGCCAATGCCGCCAAGCGCCTGCACCTGGGCCTGCGTGAGATCGGCGTTGAGAGCCGCTTCCTGACCTCCAAGGAGTCCGCCGCGCCTGAAGCGCATATCGGCACCGTGCCACAGGCCAGAGGCGCGCTGCGCTATGCCGATAAAGCCTCACGGTTGGCCGCATCCAAACTCGGTTTCACCGGGCTGACGCATGTCTCGTCGCTGTTCTGGCGCTTTGACGGGGTACAGGTGGTGCATTTTCACGGGGCGGCCAGCAACTGGTTCAACCTGCGCGCGCTGCGTAACCTGAACCAGTCGCACGCGCTGGTGTGGACGATGCACGACAAAAATCTGGCGACCGGGGCCTGTGGTTATCCCGAAATGTGGGAGGACTGCCAGCGCTGGCAAACTGGCTGCGGCAACTGCCCGAAGGCACGTCACGCGGGCTGGCTGATTGATTCCAGCGCGCAGACCTTTCGCGCCAAGCAGCGCATTTTCAGCGAGATCACGATGGGCATCGCCGCGCCCAACCGCTGGATGTACGATTTTGTCGCCGCCAGCCCGATCACGCGCGACCAGTTTTTGCGGCGCATCCCCTATGGTGTCGATACCCACACGTTCCAGCCACACCCGATGGCCGAGGCACGGCGCGCGCTGGGCCTGCCGCCAGAGGGCAAGCTGCTGCTGTCGGTCGCCTCACGGCTGGATGAGCCGCGCAAGGGCCTGCAATATTACCCGCCGCTGCTGCGCAAACTGCGCGAGCTGTACCCGGATGTCGGGCTGGTGCTGGTTGGCGGCCAGCTTCCCGACGCGATGCAGAGCGAACTGAGCGCCATCCTACCTACCTATGCGCTGGGACGGATGAACGACCTGACACAATTGGCGATGGCCTACAGCGCCGCTGATCTGTTCGTGATTACTTCGATCATGGATAACTTCCCCAATGTCGTCCTGGAAAGCCTGGCCTGTGGCACACCGGCTGTCGGCTTCGATGTGGGCGGCATTCCCGATATGATTACCCCTGATGAGACTGGCGCGCTGGCCCCGGTGGGCGATACGAACACTATGGCTCAGGAGATCGCGCGGCTGCTGGAAAGCCCGCTGTGGCTGGCCGAGGCACGACGCAACGCCTGCCGCCAGTACGCGCTTAAAGATTTTAGCCTGGATGTGCAGGCCAGGCGCTACCTTGATTTTTACCGGCACTTAATGGCAAGGACAAAGACCAATTGAAGGCATTATTTTGTGGACTGGGTTCCATCGGCCAGCGTCATTTGCGCAATCTGCGCGGGCTGCTAGGCGATGATGTAGAGCTGCTGGCTTACCGGCAGCGCGGCGGTGGCCCGGTTTTAAACCCTGATATGACCGTGCGCGCGGGCGCAACTCTGGAATCCACTTACAATATTCGTTCATTTTCCAACCTGGATGACGCGCTCAACGAGCAGCCGGACATCGTATTCGTCACCAATCCCAACACGCTCCATCTGCCGGTGGCGCTGGCCGCAGCCAAAGCAGGCGCGCACCTGTTTATCGAAAAACCGGTTTCGCACTCGCTGGAAGGGCTGGACGAGTTATCGGCGCTGGTGAAGGAAAAGCATCTGGCGACTTTCGTCGCCTATCAATTCCGCTTTCATCCCGGCCTGCAACTGCTCAAGAAGATCATCGACTGGGGCGAGCTGGGCCACATCACGGGCGGGCATGTCGTCAACGGCGAGTACATGCCCGGCTGGCATCCTTACGAGGATTATCGCGAGACACATCCCGCGCGCCGTGAGTTAGGCGGCGGCTGCCTGCGCATCCAGACTCACGAGCTGGATTACGCGCTGTGGCTGTTCGGGATGCCGCGCCAGGTTTATGCTGTGGGCGGTCATCTGAGCAACCTGGAAGTCGATGTCGAGGACGCGGTAGACGTGCTGATGCACTGTCATCACGAGGGGCGAGCGCTGCCGGTGCATATCCGGCTGGATTATCTCCAGCGCCCGCCGCAGCGGGTGTGCGAGGTCATCGGCGATGCGGGCAAGGCGATCTACAATTACTACACCAACGAGGTCGAAACCCATGACCTGGCGACCCACAAGCAGACCATCCACCGCTTTAACGACTTTGACCGCAACAGCATGTTTGTTGAGGAATTGCGGCATTTTCTGGCCTGCGTGCGTGGCGAAGAAGCGCCATTGGTGGACCTGGATGAAGGCATCGCCAGCCTCAAAATCACCCTGGCCGCCGATGAATCACTGCACAGCGGTCGGGCCGTTGCCATCGCCTGACGCCTTAAAAGGAAATGTGTGAGTTATGTCTGATCTAAATGTTCTGGCGTTTATCCCGGCACGCGGTGGCAGCAAAGGTATCCCCGGTAAGAATATCATGCCCATCGCAGGCAAGCCGTTGATCGCTTATTCCATCATCCAGGCACAGGAATCGCGGTATATCACCCGCGTGATGGTCTCCACCGATGATGCGCAGATTGCCGCCGTCTCGAAAGAGTGGGGCGCGGAAGTGCCGTTTATGCGTCCTGCCGAGTATGCGCAGGATTTATCCCCGGATATTGATGCCTTTCGCCACGCGCTGGAATGGCTGGCGGCAAATGAGGGCTACCAGCCGGATATCATGGTGCATCTGCGCGCGCCGGGACCTGTGCGCAAGGTCGAGCTCATTGACGAGGCGATCAAACTATTGATCGATCATCCCGATGCCGACGCGGTACGCTCGGTGCGGCTGGCACAGCAAACACCTTACAAGATGTGGCAGATCAATGATGATGGCTTAATGCAGCCCATCGTGCGTGTGGAAGGGATGCCTGATTCGCAGTCCGTCCCGCGCCAGATGCTGCCCAAAGTCTACTGGCAGAGCGGTTATGTCGATGTGGTGCGGCCACGCGCCATTCTGGAGAAAAACTCGATGTGGGGCGACTGCGTGCTGCCGTTCATCGTGGAAGAAAAGCTGTTCGAGCTGGATTATCCTGACGACATCCCGGCGGTCGAAACGGCTCTGCTGCGGTTGCAAGCGGGCCTGCCGCTGGAAGACGATGATGGCGCACAGACCAACCGGCACCCGGTGTAAGCTATGCTTGTGCAAGGTCTGTGTGTCATAAGTAAAATCAATCAATCACTGTTCAAGGAGAACTGTTGTGATGAAGACTGTAGAGATTGGGAATCGACTGGTTGGTGAAGGGCAACCCTGTTTTGTGGTGGCCGAAATCGGCATCAATCATAATGGCGACATCAACCTCGCCAAGAAATTGATCGACGCCGCCGGGCTGGCAGGCTGCGATGCCGTCAAGTTCCAGAAGCGGACGGTCGATGTGGTGTATACGCCAGAAGACCTCGCCCGGCCCCGTGAGAACCCGTTTGGCCCCACCAATGGCGATCTCAAGCATGGCTTAGAATTTGGCAAGGAAGCCTACGACGAGATTGATGCCTACTGCCGTGACAAGGGTATGATGTGGTATGTCTCCTGCTGGGATGAGGGCGCGATCGATTTTATTGAAGAAAATTATGACATGCCCTGCTACAAGATCGCCTCGGCCTCCATCACGGACGACCAGCTGCTGCGTCATCATCGCCAGACGGGGAAACCGATCATCATCTCCACCGGCATGAGCACGCTGGAACAGATCGACCATGCGGTGGATGTGCTGGGCAAAGATGATCTGGTGATCCTGCACTGCACCAGCACCTATCCCTCCAAAGTGGAGGAACTCAATCTGCGTGGGATTGATAGCCTGCGCCAGCGTTATGATGTGCCGATTGGCTATTCCGGTCATGAAGTCGGGCTGGCGACCTCGCTGGCGGCGGCGACATTGGGCGCGTGCATGATCGAGCGCCATATCACGCTGGACCGCGCCATGTGGGGCAGCGATCAGGCCGCCTCAGTCGAGCCGCAGGGTTTCTCGCGGCTGGTGAAGGACATCCGCGCCGTGGAAGCGGCCATGGGCGACGGCGTGAAGGTCGTCTATGACAGCGAAAAGCCGATTATCGAGAAATTACGCCGGGTTGATACCGTCAATGGCCGTGCGTGATTCCTTTGATCTGACAGGTCGCGTCGCCGTGATTACCGGCGGCGCGGGACTACTGGGCGTGAAACACGCCGAAGCTATCGCTGAAGCCGGGGGTGTGCCGGTGCTGCTGGATATTGCGGCAGACCGGGCCGCCGAGCAGGCCTCGGCGCTGGCGAAAAAGTACGGCCAGCCGGTGCACAGCCTGGGCGCGGACATTACCGTGCCGGAGCAGGTCGAGCAGGCGCTGGCACAGGTATTGGAAATGGCTGGCCGGGTGGATATTCTCATCAACAACGCGGCCAATAACCCCAAGATGGAATCGCAGGATGGCAAGCAGTGGTCACGCTTTGAAAATTTCCCACTCGGCATCTGGAATCAGGACATCGCCATCGGCCTGACCGGGGCGTTCCTGTGCAGCCAGGTGTTCGGTTGTGCGATGGCCCGCCAGGGCAGCGGCGTGATCCTCAATATCGCGTCTGATCTGGGCGTGATCGCGCCTGACCAGCGCATCTACCGTCAGCCGGGCCTGCCGGATGAGCAGCAGCCGGTCAAGCCGGTGACGTATTCGGTGGTGAAGGCTGGACTAGTGGGGCTGACGCGCTATCTCTCCACCTACTGGGTGGAGCAGGGCGTGCGCGCCAATGCACTTTCGCCGGGCGGCGTTTACAACGGCCAGGATGATGCTTTCGTCCAGCGGCTGACCAATCTCATTCCGATGGGGCGCATGGCCGACAAAGATGAATACAAAGCGGCAATCGTATTCCTCGTCTCGGATGCCTCGGCCTACATGAATGGCTTCAATCTCGTCATGGATGGAGGAAGAACAGCTTGGTAATTACGAATAACACCACGCGCACCGGCAGCATCAGGCTGCTGGCGCTGGATATTGACGGCGTGCTGACCGACGGTCACGCCACGCTTTCGCTGGAAGGCGAGGAGATTAAGCGCATCAACTTTCATGATCTCGATCACCTGGCGCAGCTTCAGCGCGAGGGGATGCCCATCGTCCTGATTACGGGCGAGAGCGGCCCGCTGGTCGATGCGATTGCCGCGCGTTTCAATGTGGAATATGTGCTGCAAAGCGCCAAGGAAAAGCTGGCGGCAGTCGAGCGGGTTTCCACTGAATTCGGCATCCCGTTACACGAAATTTGTTATGTGGGCGACAGCGACCGCGATGCCCCGGCGCTGGCGGCGGTCGGGCTGGGATTGGCCCCGGCCAACGCGACACCAGCGGCCAAAAGTGCCGCCAGCCGTGTCCTGAGCAGCCTGGGCGGGGATGGCGCAGCAGCGGAAGCCGCACGGCTGGTACACCAGATCAACACACCAGCTAATGATTACGAGGATGAAATCCGGCGGATTGCCGAGGCCAGCATCGCCGCGCACCAGCGCTTTGTGCAGGAATCGCTGCCCGTCGTGGCGCAGGTGGCGCAGGCAATAGCGCGTGCGATCCAGGGCGGTGGCAAGATTATGCTCTTTGGCAACGGCGGCAGCGCTGCCGATGCGCAGCATGTGGCCGGTGAACTGGTGGGGCGTTTCCTCAAAGAAAGCGAACCCTGGCCGGCGATGGCACTGACAGTGGACAGCTCGATTCTGACATGTGTGGGCAACGACTGGAGCTTTGAGGATGTTTTCGGACGGCAGGTGCGGGCGCTGGCCCGTCCCGGGGATGTCGTCGTGGGCATCAGCACCAGTGGCAAATCGCCGAATGTGCTGCGCGGGCTGGACGATGGCCGGGCGCGCGGCTGTGTCGCCATCGGCTTCACAGGCGCGAAAGGCACCGTCATGCAGCAGCATAGCGATATCTGCTTCCTGGCCCCGGCGGATATGACGCCGCGTATTCAGGAACTGCATCTGCTGGCGTGGCACGCTATCTGCGAGATTGTCGAAAACACGCTGATGGAGAGCTAGCCGACGATGGCGACGACGCTGCATCCCGGCCACCAGCGCAAGCCGCTGATCGAAGTCCTGCGTGAGGGCAGTTATCCCTTTCGCGTGGCAACTGGGCCGATTAAGTATTACGTCAAGGCGCGCCTGGGCCGGGGGACGTATGACGCCGGTTTGTGGGAGTCGCTGGTGCGCACCGTGGAAACCGCGCAGCACTGCTATCCGCGCCGCAATGATGTGATCTGGGCGACGGTGCAGCGCGCCGGGCATAACTGGGTGTCGCTGGTCTACACGCTGGTGGCCGAGCAGCTGTTTCACCGGCGTGAGGTCGATATGGAGGACATCGCCCGCTACCGGGCAGGCTTCTACCGTCATATCCCTATCCGCTATGACCTGGGCGACGATGAAACACGCTTTCACTATGAGCTGCCTGTACCGCGTCTGATGCACACCCATGACCCGCACTATCCCTGGCTGGACCATCGCAAAATTCTGCTCCAGGTGCGCAACCCGTCAGATGTGCTGATCTCCAAGTATTATCACGGCGACTTCTATCCGCAGACCGCGTTTAGCGATTATCTGCAAACACCGACTGTACGCGGGCTGCTCAATTTCTACAATAGTTGGGGCGCGGCGCTGGCGGCCAAGCGGCTGCAAAAGGTCCATGTGCTGCACTACGAGCAGATGCGCAGTGCGCCGATTGAGACTTTACAGGCCCTATTCGCCTTCCTCGATTTTCCTGATGTGCCAGTGGCTTACATCGAAGAGGCGATTGAAAAGACCACGCCGGAGAATTTGCAGCGGCTGGAAAAGCAGGGCAAATCACTAGGCGACGATAAACTCGCCAGCAATGTCAAATCAACCCGGCCTGAAGGCGGCCTGCCCGAAGCCGACCGCGCCGCCCTGCGTGAACTGGTGCGGCAGCAGGTGCGTTATTCATTTGGCTACCAGGAGCAGGAACAGGTGGTGGTTTCATGACGATTGTCATCGGGTGCGACAGTTTTCTGGCGCTGCGCAATGTGCGCAACGGCAATCTGGCGCAGCATCTGGCGGGGGAGCGCGTGGTCGCGTTCGTCAACCCGCTTCAATATGAAGGCTCGGTCGAGGTCGCGCCGAAAGGGATCGAAATTCAGCCGCTGATTGACTTCTTCGCCCGCAACGATGCCACCCTCGCGCCGTTGATGTCCCGTGCCTACCACGCGCGCAAATGTTATTACGATCCCGGCACCATGTGGGAGAAGATGCGCACCAGCAGCTACGAGCACAATCAAAATAACCGGCTGCGGCTGGCGGCCAGTCTCACCGCAGCACGAGCGCGCTTCTATTATTATGCGTGGCAGGGCCGCCGTGGGAACGCGCAGTTATGGCGGCATGATTTCACGCAGGCGCTGCGCCAGCACCCGGTTACGCAGCAGTATGAACGCATTCTCGAAGACCTGGATGCCAGTGTCGTCGCGGCGTTCTCGCTGGAAGGCCCGCGCGAGATGGCGCTGATCGAAGCGGCGCATAATCTGGGCCTGCCCACACTGGTGATGATCCGCTCGCGCGATAATCTGGCGGCTAAAATTCAACATCTGCCCAATGCCGATGCCTTCTGTGTGTGGTCGCAGACCACGCGCGATTTTCTGCTGCATCTCTACCCGGAAACCGCACCAGAACGGGTGCATATCACCGGCTCGCCGCAGTTTGACCGCCACCTTGACCCGGCGTACCGCCTCACGCGCGAGGCATTTTTCGAGCAGGTCGGCCTTGATCCCGACCCCGCGCGGCGGCTGATTGTTTACACCTGCGCCACGCCAGAACTCATCAAGCATGAGATCCACATCACGCAGCACCTGGCTGATGCCGTTCACGCGGGCAAGCTGGGCAAGGGGACGCAGCTACTGGTACGCGGTCATCCGCGCGGCTTTGGTTCCGCCTATCCGCTGCTGGAACAGGAGTATGCTGACGCGCGTGTCTATCCACGCCCGACCGATGTGCCTTATCGCAGCGGCCAGCATGAAGCGGAGGTCGTCAAAATCATCCTCGAAGACGAGCCAATGCATCTGGCAACCCTGGCTTACCAGGATGTGCAGGTCAATGTCAGCGGCACGATGCTGGTCGATTCAGCGATTGTCGATAAGCCGAGTGTGGCCGTGCATTATGATCTGCCTGCCGATGTGCCGGAGGGACTCAAAGTGCGGCGCTTCTACCAGCGCTCGGATATGAAGGCCATCATGAACATGGGCGGGTTTCGGGTGGCTTACAGCCCGGAAGCATGCTTGCAGTGGATTAACGGCTACCTGGAAAACCCGGCGCTGGATGCCGAAGGCCGCGCACGGCTGCGCACCCATGAGATCGGCACCGCCGATGGCAAGGCCGGGGAGCGCATCGCCGCATTGTTCCAACAATTGCTGCATGGGGAGCGTAATGAACAGCCTGCTATCTGAGCAGATGACTCCGCTCTCGGCCATTCCCACGCTGGATGAACGCTGGCTGGCGTATGCCCGTCGTGTTGCGCCGGTCGTCGAACGACATCCACGCCTGCTGCCCATCCGCCAGATGGTGTTTAAGTCGTTTGTCGAAGGGAAACATACGCTCTCGCTGACCGAGCAGGCCAAGTCATGGGCGCGTCCGCTGCTCAAACGCAGCGGCACCCAGGGGAATTTCGCCCCGGTGGATGTCGCGTTCTGGCTGGAATCCTCGCGCGAAGTGCTGACCGAGGCCATCTTGCCGGTGCAGCAGGCAGTCGCCGCAGCGGGACTGCGCACTGCCGTAATCGCCAGTATGGACCTCGATCTGCCGGATGTGCAAACGCTGCATTTTCAGGTGCCATATCATTTCAACGGCGGTGACGATTGGCAGCAGCCATGGGCGGATTTATGCGCCTGCCTGCCCGGTGATCTCAGAGCGGAATCGTATTCGGCCTTTGCCAACCTGGGCCGCGCCAGTGATGCCTGTGTCGCCGAGGCGCGCTGTGTGCTGGAAAAACTGCGCCCGCGTTTGCTAGTGCTGCCGGTCGATCAACTGCTGTCCGGCTCAGCGGCCTGCGTGGCGGCGCGCCAGTTGGGCATTGAATCGCTGGTGTTGCTGCATGGGGCAGTCAGTCCCTATAACGCCCCGATCACTGCTGATCGCATGGGCGTGTGGGGGAGCGTCTCGCAGGATCAACTGGCGGCGATGGGTGTCCCGCGTGAGCGTTTGATCGCCCTGGGCAGCCCACGCCATGATCATTTTCCCGCACCGCTGCCGCCGGATGCGCGCCAGCGCTTTCAGCAAACCCTCGACCTGGATGACCTGCCGACGCTGGTCTTTTTCTCCAACGGCAACGACCCGCGCCGTAACTCGCATGAGGCGGTCGCAGGCTGCGCAGAATGGTTGGAGGCGGCGGCTGTCCGGCTGCAAGGGCAGGTGCAGATTGCCGTGCGCCTGCATCCCAACGAGGACGGCGGCTTCTATACCGACTGTCCGCATCTGCGCGTGTTCAAGCGCGAGTGCGATCTGGCGACGACGCTGGCCGCTGCCGATATTTGTGGAGCGCTCTGCTCGACGACGCTGCTGGACGCGCTGCTCTATGACAGGCCAGTGCTGCAATTCTATGCCGATGGTTGGCCTGATCTGGCCGATAACTGGCGGCGTGGATTGGCACAGCGCGTGGCAAATGCCGATGCGTTGATCGACATTTTGAAGGCAGGGAACTGGCAAAACCTGCTTGCAGGGCAGGCGGCCCATATTGATGAGGTATTCGCCCATCGCGGTCATGCCACCGACGCTGTGGCACAGCATATCGTGGGGCAGGTGCGATGATTTTCCGCTTACTGCGTCTGCCGCGCACCTTATGGAATCGCTTTGCCGATGGCTGGCTGTGGCCGCTGTGGCTGCGGGCGCAGGGCGTGGATTATGGGACCGGACTGAAGCTAGTCGGCAGGCCGGAAATCCGGCAGGCAGAACACGGGGTGATTAAGCTGGGCGATCAGGTGAGCCTCTATTCGCGCCCCAACAGCAATCCGCTGCAACTGCACAGCCCGTGCGCGCTGTATACCCTCGCACCGGGGGCGCAGATTCATATTGGGTCACAAACGGCGATGTCCGGCGCGGTCATCTGCGCCGCCACGTCGGTTAAGATTGGCGAACGGGTGTTGATCGGCGCGAATGTGAAAATCCTCGATACGGATTTTCACCCGCTCAATGCAGAAGCGCGGAAGCGTGACCGGAATGCCGGGGCCACGACCCGCCCGATCACCATCGGCAATGATGTGTTTATTGGTACTGGCGCGCTGATTTTGCGCGGCACGATCATTGGTGATGGCTGTGTGGTGGGCGCGGGTGCGGTGGTCAGCGGCACCTTCCCGCCAGCCAGCGTGATCGCGGGCAACCCGGCGAAAAACTTGACGAATGGCACAGAGATCGTAGAAAAGACGCAGCAAGCTGCGCCCGAAATCGAGGAGTAATCGTAAACGATGACACGGAAATTGCTTGTAACTGGCTCCAGCGGGCTGATTGGCTCTGAGGTGGTGACGTATTTTGATGCGCTGGGGTGGGAAGTCCACGGCATTGATAACAATATGCGGGCGGATTTCTTCGGCCAGAATGGGGATACCCGCTGGAACCAACGGCGGCTGATTGCCAACTGTCATAACTTCCACCACCATGAGCTGGATATGCGCAACCGTCAGGGTGTGCTGGAATGTATCGAGCAGTTGAAGCCGGACCTTGTGGTCCACACCGCCGCCCAGCCAAGTCATGATCTGGCGGCCAGCCGCCCGTTTGATGATTTTGATGTCAATGCCGGTGGCACGCTCAACCTGCTGGAATCGGTGCGCCAATATGCGCCAGAAGCGGTTTTCGTGCATATGTCCACCAACAAAGTTTATGGTGATGCGCCCAACGAACTGCCGCTCAAAGAGCTGGAAACGCGCTGGGATTACGCCGAGGAAGCCGATTACAACGGCATCCGCGAGGATTTCCGCATTGACCGCTCCAAGCATTCGATCTTCGGTGCATCGAAAGTCGCCGCCGATGTGATGGTGCAGGAGTATGGCCGCTATTTCGGCCTGCGCACCTGCTGCCTGCGTGGGGGCTGTCTCACCGGCCCCAATCATTCCGGCGTGGAGCTGCACGGCTTCCTCAGCTACCTGATCAAAGTCAACGCCAGTGGCGGCACCTACCGGATCTACGGCTACAAAGGCAAGCAGGTGCGTGATAATATCCATGCCTACGATGTCGCCCGGTTCATCGAAGCCTTTGCCAATAACCCGCGCTCTGGCGAGGTCTACAACCTGGGCGGTGGTCGCGGTAACTCGGTGTCCATCCTGGAAGCGTTCGATCACGCTGCGCAGCTCAGCGGCAACCGGATGCAGTACGAATATGTGGACAAAAACCGTGAGGGCGATCACATCTGTTATATTTCCGACCTGAGTAAGATGAAGGCGCATTATCCCGAATGGGACATCACCAAGACGCTGCCGGTGATTTTTGAGGAAATTTACTGTTCATGGCGGGAGCGCATTGCTGAATGAGGATTCTCTACTTCTCGCGGAGCGTGCCGCCGGGAGCCAGCGGCTCGGCCATCATCACAGCTAATCTGGCGAAGCAGTTCTCGCCGGAGGAGATGGTGGTGATCGGCGCATGGTTCATCGGTTCGCCACCTGTGCGCTGGGAACGGCGCTGGCCGCGCATCATCTATGCCACGCTGCACCCGGCAGATGGCTGGCGCGGCGGTCGTGCTATCCGCTGGATCCAGTTTCCGTGGCTGCTGCTGCGGGCGCTGTGGGCTGCGCGTCGCTGCGATACCATCCTGGCGACTTATCCCGACGAGATTTACCTGATGGCGGCCTATTTCACCAGTGTGATCACAGGTCGCCCGCTGTACCTGTATTTTCACAACACCTATCTGGAACATGATCGCGGCAACCTGTTTGCCGAGTGGTTGCAGCCGCGTGCCTTTGCGCGGGCGCGTCACACGTTTGTCATGAGCAAGGGCATGGTCGCGCTTTATCACCGTTACTATCCCGATCTCGACTGCTCGCCGCTGGTTCACAGCTTTAACGAAGACCTGCCGCAGCCAGTGGACACACAGGCATTGGCGCAGACCCATTCACCACTGCAAGTGGCGCTCTCTGGCGGAGTCAACGCCTCGAATATCGGCGCGGTGCGGCACATGGCACAGGTCATCAAGGCGCTACCGGATGCGCATATGAAGGTCTACAGCAAAACCAACCTGGGCTATCTGGCGAATGTGGGCATTGAAGGGCCGGATTTCACCATCACCACCGTCTCGCGCGATGTGCTGCTGGATGAACTGGGCCAGGCCGACATCGTCTTTTTGCCGCATGGCTTCTCGGAAACGGAAACCGAGGAAGAAATCCAGACGATTTTTCCCACGCGCACCATTGAGTACCTGATCTGCGGGCGGCCCATCCTGGCACATCTGCCTGCCGACTGTTTCCTGGCCGATTTTTTGCGCGAGCATGACTGCGCCCTGCTGGTGACCGAGCCAGATACTGAAGCGCTGCAAGCGGCGGTGGAACGACTGCGAAATGAGGCCGACCTGCGCCAGCGGTTAGTCGCCAATGCGCTCAAAGCGGCGCGCCAGTTCCATGCACCGCAGGTCGCCGCCCGGCTGCGCGAGGTGCTGCAAACCGGAAATGTTGAATTATCGGCGGAGTTATCATGATTCAATCTGCGAACCCATCCAACCGGCGTGTGCTGCCTGTCCTCATCATCC
>JAIOHN010001005.1 GCA_019912985.1 Anaerolineae bacterium
AAACAGGTACAGGGCCGGGGATAAGCCGACCCTGTACATAGAAGCGAGGAGCCTGGTACTTATTCGGATGGGGGCAGCAGCACGCCATCGATCACGTGGATGACCCCGTTAGACGCCTCAATATCGGTGATGATGACCTTGACAGTGTCATTAAGGTAAACCTCACCATCGCGCACAGAAATCGCGATATCCGAACCCTGCACGGTGGTGGCGGAGTCCAGGCCGACCACGTCAGCAGCCATCACCTTGCCGGAAACGACATGATAGGTCAGAACATCGGTCAGTGCCGGGATATCGGCCAGCAGCCCCTCAACCGTGCCTGCGGGCAGTGCGGCAAAAGCATCGTCGGTTGGTGCAAAGACAGTGAAGGGGCCTTCACCCGCCAGCGTCTCGGCCAACCCGGCGGCTTGTACTGCGGCCACCAGCGTAGTGAAGCGACCATCGTTGACAGCGATATCGACGATGCTATCCGCCATCATCATGTCGTCGCTCATCATGCCTGTAGCGGCAAGGGCGACACTCGGGTTATCCAGCGTGCCGACGGCGGCAACGAAGTAGTGGGTGTTCGCTTCGAGCACTGTGCCAGGCAGGTCCAGCACGACTGGTTCGGTCGCGCCAGCAGGCACCACCTGCAGGTCATAGCTGCCTGACGGGACATCCAGCGTGAAGAGGCCGTCGTTATTGCCCAGCGCGCCTGGGAATGCCAGCTGCGGGACAATCACCGCGCCGCCAGCCAACACATCGACTGCCGGAGCATCTTCAATAGCGTGGAAGACGCTTACACGGGCAGAACCGGCGGCCAGGTCACTATAGTCTTCTACCAAGACCTGTGGGGCCAGTGTACCGGCTTCAAGCGATCCAATGGCTGCCACAGTGATGTAAGCGCCTGCGGGCAGCTCGAAATCAGCCGGGCCAATGGCGGCGGCATCAATACCTACACCGGCAGGGGCAACTGCGATACTGTAAGAACCCGCAGGGAGTTCGATCCAGCCCGTGATGTTGGGGAATTCCAGGGCTTCGATGGCGGCCTCGCCATTGACGAAGACATCGACCGCCGGGGTATCCGGGGAGAGGTGCGCCACGCGAATCTGCACCGGCTCTTCTTCCATCATCTCGCTCATGTCGGCCATATCTTCCGCCGGGGGCAGCAGCACACCATCAATGACATGGATGACACCGTTGCTGGTCTGGATGTCGGTGAGGATGACCTGCACCGTATCATTCAGAAAGACATTGCCATCGCGTACAGAAATCGCGATATCCAAACCCTGCACGGTGGTAGCGGAGTCGAGATTGACGACATCAGCCGCCTTCACTGCGCCGGGAACGACATGGTAGGTCAGAACATCGGTCAGCGCCGGGATATCGGCCAGCAGCCCTTCAACCGTGCCTGCGGGCAGCGCCGCAAAGGCTTCGTCAGTCGGCGCGAAGACGGTGAAGGGACCTTCACCTTTTAAGGTATCGACCAGCCCAGCGGCGTCAACCGCAGCCACCAGGGTGGTAAAGCGGCCATCAGCGACGGCAGTGTCGACAATGTCCATATCCTGAGCTGCTAGTGGCAGCGCTGAGAAGACGAGGGCTGCAATAAGCAGCATTACGAACGTGAGTTTACGCATCTTTCCTATCTCCCTAATTGATTACTTGGACAATACATGTACAAGTTGTGTTCAATAATTATGCATAACTTAGACAATATGTAAAGTGTATTGGCTGAGAGCCTGGTGAGAGCAGGATGATGACAGGTCTAGAATCATGAGGATCGGCAAAGTTATAGGCGGATTGACCACCGCGACGCTGCTGGCGCGAGCTGAATGTGATGTGACGGTTGTGAAAGTGTTCATCCGGCTTCAGGTCTACCCACCGTGGCGCAAGATCGTGGGCGGCGCATCTCTGCTGGTGGTGGAAGGGCAGATTGAGCGCGATGGGGCAGTCACCAACCTGCTGGCGAGTGGCTTTCGGGTACTCTAGCTATTAATCCAACAGCTTGTCGGAAATAGGCAACTTGTTTTTCTTTGCATTCGATCTTTTCGTCACAAATGAGTATAGATATCTTATTCTTTAGGCAATTGAGAAATAGTCAACTCTATGGGATAAAAACGATCGTTAAGGTCAATTATGATTATGGACAAAAGTATACCGCATCGTCCATAATAGTGGTGAAACTTACGAGCGATAATAGGTTATTTTCCCATCATGCACAAAACGTTGGCTTATCTTCGGACTTCAACCGATAAACAAGACCTGAATAACCAGCGGCTGGAAATTCTGGAACATGCCCGTCGCAACGATCTTCGCATCGATGATTTCATTGAGATATCGATCTCGTCGCGGAAAAGCCGCCGCGACCGACGGATTGAGGAATTGCTAGAAAAGCTTAGCCCAGGGGATACGCTGGTCGTTACCGAACTGAGCCGCCTGGGGCGCAGCACTGGTGAAGTCATCACCCTGATCGACGAGTTAGTGGCTAACGACATCACCATCCTGATCCTCAAGCAAAACCTCAAACTCAATCAAGATCAGGATGACATCCAGTCGATCACGATGACGACGATGCTGTCGCTATTTGCGCAGTTGGAGCGATCGATGATTAGCCGCCGCACCAAAGAAGCACTGGCCGCCAAGAAGGCCCAGGGTATCCAACTGGGCAAGCCGAAAGGCACTATACAAGATAGCCAGTTTGACCAGGAACGAAAGCGGATTGTGGAGTTACTGAGCTTAGGCGTATCTATTCGCAAGATTGCCCTGGAACATCTCAAGTATGGGGATCCGTCCAGCCTGTACTACTTTGTGCAGACCCGAAACCTGATCGCAGAAGCGAAACAACTCAAGGCCCAACGATCTTGATCTTTTAGTATCGTTGCTTTCCTTTGGTAAGCCTCTTGTAATTTCCTGTAAGGTCTTTTTTCAACGCGCTGGGCCATTTTGGGGAAGCTCAATTGTACCAGCAAAATGAATGTGCTTTGGACATTATTTTCCTCATGACGTTGCAAAAGTAGTCGACCCTTTGCTCTGCAATCTGAGAGGGAATTTAAGGTTCCTTTTTGCTGCAATACTGCAATGACAATTGTCATGTTGCAACAGCTTATGCCCTAAGCCTTCAGTGTATAATTCTGTATGTTGATAATTCCCTTGCTTGTTGAAAATAGATGGAGATATATCCCTCTGTGATAGAGGACAGCCAGCTTTCTCTGGCAACTAGATGATCATTGGTAGGCGGGTAAGTCTCTTCAGCCGACAATGTCCATTATCATAGCTTATTTTACCTCCAAATTTAGTCGCTTGCACCTCCAAAATCAGCACCGTAACCGTTACGGCGATACAGACTATTGCAGTGTCAAATGGCATTTCGAATTCGATTTGGAGCTGGCGGACTATAAAATAACTTCAATCTCGGATAAGAAAGTCAATGTAGTGCCGTCAACATACGATACTGCTTTGGATCAAGCTGAACCTTTGGCTTGTTGGGGCGATGACAGTAGGCGATGAGACCCGCGACCAGGTTGACAAAGAAGTTATCGACACTGCGATGACGACTATGTTCGATCTGTGAGATATTCTTCAACTGATCGTTGATGGTCTCGATGATCGAGCGACGCTTCAACAATAGTTTGTCCTGCAAAAGCATCAGCTGCGGCTGCATGTTGCGTCGGAGCGAGGTGATGAGGTCCACAGCTTGTTCACGCAGGTCATCGCGCAGCGACTGGGAGAGGTAGCCCTTGTCGCCAAACAGCTTGCCATAGACCTGTTGGATAAGCTGCGGCAGGGGCTTACGGTCATCGATATTGCCCGGTGTGAGTTGCATAGCGATGATCTCACCACGATCATTGACTACCAGATGCAGCTTGAAACCATAGAACCAGCCCATCGTCGTCTTGCCGCGGGCCGCCCAGCCGACAAAGACCCGATACCGCCCAATACGTCGGTTGTGGCACACGCGCAGCGGCGTGCTGTCCACGAAGGAAACCCCGGTGCAGCGACCCATGCAAATCCGCAAATAGACAAACATCGGCACACCGATGCGCTTCATAAGCGTCACAAAGCGCTTGTAGCTGACCAGATTGGGACACTCAGCCTTCAGGTGACGACGCACATAGCCCAGATAGAAGGCTTTGAAGTTTCGATATTGCGCCTGGTGAAACAGAATCAGGATGGTCAGGATCTCGCTTTCGCTCAGTTGGCTATCCCGCAGCCGCTGGCGTTGGCCGCTCGTGAGCAGGTGTTCGTGCCAGATGGGATGAAATCCTTGCCAGAAATCATCGACGTGAACAAACAACTCCAGTAGACTGTCCATAGGGATACCTCGTGCTTGCGCTTTGACACCACAAGCTTACCGCTTCTCGCGGCAGGTATCCCTCCTTATCCGCGACTGAGGTTATAAT